>JAQXZD010000071.1 GCA_029227035.1 Lachnospiraceae bacterium | reverse complement strand
GAATATCTGCGCAATGCGCTCCATCCACAGGTTACGGTGGCATAAATCGCTATTTTATTAGCTGAAATATTGAATTTTCAAGGTGCAAATCCCATTTTGGGTATGGGAAGTCTTAGTATAATAATTATTATAGAAATGAGCAATCATCAGGTGAGTCCTACCTTATAAGTGGAAACGATAAGAGAGTTTTTCGTTGCGACGAATACTACCAAGAGGCTATGCGGGGGCATAGCCTCTTGTGTTATGGAGGAAAAGAATGACAGTTTTTGAATTGCGAAGAGAATTGGAGCGCCGGGGAATTAAGGCATTTGAATATAATCTGGATGGTAAGGGCAGGACGGATGAAAGGATTTGCCTTGCAGAAAAGGATGGAAAATGGGAAGTTTACTATGCGGAGAGAGGTGTCAAGACAACCGATGAATATTTTGACACACAAGAGGAAGCATGTCAGTTTATTTATGATATGCTGACTAATTAATTATGGATGTATAAAGTGATTACCCCAAAAATATATATTTAAATCAATATAGGAGGCGAGCGTTATGCGCCTCGATAAATTAGAGTGTTAACAAATCTTAAGGACAGAATATTACAAAATGTTTGCAAAACAATTTTTAAACCGATAAAATTACGAGTAATTCACAAAAAGCTTGACATAATATTACGAAATGAGTACTTTATAATAAAAGGAGGTGCTATGATATGTTAGTACAGTTTATGGTAAAGAATGTATTGTCTTTTAGAGATGAAACAATTTTGGATATGACAGCAATTAATGCATATAAGGAACATGAATGTAATTTAATTGATATAGGAGCAAAAGATAAGTTTGTAAGAGTTGCCGCAATTTATGGAGCAAATGCGAGTGGAAAGTCTAATTTGAATATTGCTATGAGATATTTTCAGAAAATAGTGATAGAATCATTGAACAACGTTGATAATGGAGAGGATACAGTATTGAAACGGTATTATGTGCCTTTTTCGTTTGAAAGTAATAATGAAAATTCGGAATTTCAAATTATAGAAATTGTGGGAGAAGATGAATACAAATATGGTTTTGAATATAACTCTGAGTACATTGTTACGGAATGGTTGTATAGAAAAAACCTGAATACAAATAGAACATCTATCATCTTTGAGAGGACGACAGAAAATGTGGAGTTTGGGGCATCTGTTAGAAAAGAGTGTGAATTGTATAAAGACCAAATTCCGACAGAAACATTAGTATTATCTTTTTTTAATAAATTAAAATTGAAAACTGAAGTTTTTAAAACGGTGTATACCAGTATTATGGATACATTGGTGGTTTCTACAGATTTTTGCGAAGATCAAGGCCTTTTGGAAACAATGTTACCTCGGATTATAGATGAAGAAAAAGAGGATTTATTGAGATTTCTTAATGCAATAGATACTGGAATTAAAGATATTGGTTATGATGATAATGAAAAAGAGATTAGTTTTTTTACAGTCCACAAAGGGAGAGATGATAAATATTATCCGTTAGGGCTATATTGCGAGTCAGAGGGGACGATAAAGAGTATTATGCTCTTTATATATGCGAGAATGGTTATACTTCATGATAAGTCTATTTTTGTGGATGAATTAAATGTGAAATTGCATCCGCTATTGTTAAAATTTATCATTGATTTGTTTTATAATAATAATTCAGAGGCACAATTGATTTATACTACACATGATACAACATTAATGGATAAGAAATTCTTTAGAAGAGATCAAATTTGGTTTGTTCAAAAAGACCAATTTGGATATTCTGAATTGTCAGCATTGTCAGATTTTAAGGTTAGGTCAGATGCATCTTTTGAGAAAGACTATTTGGCTGGGGTATACGGAGGGATTCCATTTCTCAAGGAGTATGCAATGAAGGAAGGTGAGTAGATGGGGGCAGATGATATGCCTTCACAATATAATCCTGGAACTATGGTATATAAGTTGGTAGAAGATTTAAAACGCTATTTGGATGAATAGAGGAGAATGTGCGAAGGGGTTTCGTACACGCGCAACAAGACAAAAAGTTTGCATTGACTAACTTTGCTCCTCTTTGTTATACTAAGCTAGTCCACAAAAAATCACGTATGTGAGGGAGTAGTTCGCACGAAGTGTGGTTTGTCAACAGTCCCGATCGAATGATCTGGCAAACCTTAATGAATGAGACTCATGTGCATTTTCGAAGCATTGCTTCGGATGTGCACGGAGTCTCTTTTTTGTTACTTTATTATGCGAAGCAGCTCCCTCGGATATGTGAAGATGACGCAGACGAGGAGGATAAAGATGATATTTTTTGAATTGTTTCTAATTGGAGTGGGCTTATCCATGGATGCTTTTGCCGTGTCTATCTGCAAAGGGCTTGGAATGGAGAAAGTCAACAAAAAGCAGGCAGTTATTATAGGACTGTATTTCGGAGGTTTTCAGGGGCTTATGCCGCTATTGGGATGGTTCCTCGGAATAAGGTTTCAGAAATATATTACTTCCGTGGATCACTGGATTGCGTTCGTGTTACTTGCGTTTATCGGCGGTAAGATGATACTGGAGGCAGTCCGGGACAAGGATGTTGAGGAAATTGCGAAAAAGGATCTTCCGCTGAATCATAAGGAAATGTTCCTTTTGGCGATTGCAACAAGTATTGACGCGCTGGCAGTGGGAATAACCTTTGCGTTTCTGGGAACGCCGATTGTGCAGGCTGTTCTGATTATCGGCTGTACAACTTTTGTATTGTCTATCTTTGGAGTGGCAGTTGGCAATTTCTTTGGAACAAAGTACAAGAAAAAAGCAGAGATTGCCGGAGGAATTATCCTGATTCTGATTGGACTTAAGATACTTTTGGAGCATTTGGGAATCATAAGTTTTTAGAATTAGCAGAGGAAAGAGGGAGAAAAATATGTCAGAGTTTATACAAAATTGTTCCATGCCGTTAGCCATTCTTTTTTTGGTGGTAGGGTTTGTGTTACTGGTGAAAGGTGCAGATGTTTTCGTGGAGGGCAGTTCCAGCATTGCAAAAAAACTGAGGGTTCCGTCCATCATCATCGGATTGACGATTGTGGCAATGGGAACTTCGCTTCCGGAGGCTGCCGTTTCCGTTACGGCATCACTTGCCAATAAGAATACGCTTGCCATCAGTAACGTGGTTGGCTCGAATATCTTTAATCTCATGGTTGTGATTGGGTTCTGTGCCCTTATGACGCCGGTGGAGGTAAAAAAGGATACGTTAAAGAGAGATTTTCCGTTTTCGGTTATCTGTGCAATCCTGCTGCTGGGACTGGGATATCTGGGAGCCATGCAGCTCGGTCATGCGGACGGATTTGTTTTTCTGATTTTGTTTGCCGGTTTTATATGGGTTATGATTCGCTCCGCGCTTAAGGCGAGCAGGGAGGGAAAAGCTGTTGAAAGTGAAGAGGTTGAAGCTGCTGATCACATGAAAATTATGCCGATTCCGAAAAGTATTCTCTTTATTGTAATCGGTATGGTTGGTATTATCATTGGCGGAGATGTGGTGGTGGACAGTGCCAGCAATATTGCACAGGCGCTTGGCATGAGCCAGACTCTGGTCGGACTGACCATTGTTTCTATCGGAACTTCGCTTCCGGAGCTGGTTACTTCCATTGTTGCGGCGCGTAAGCATGAGGTGGATATGGCATTGGGAAATGCGATAGGCTCCAACATTTTTAATATTCTGATGGTACTTGGTATTGCAGCCGCAATCAGTCCGATTCCGTTTATGATGGAAAACATAATTGATATTATCATTCTTTTGGTATTTAGTCTGATTGTGTGGATTTTTGCATGGACAAAGAAGAGACTGAATAAAGCAGAGGGTGCACTGATGCTTCTTATGTATGCGGTTTATGTGGTTTACATTTGTTTAAGATAAGATATAATGGAATTATAACCGAGAGAAGGAGGACATTAAAATGGGTGTTGATTTTAACAAGATTAAGAGTGATTTTATTTCCGCAGGAAAAGAGATTGGAAATAAAGTGAGTGATGCATCTTCTGCAGCTAAGATGAAGATGGATATTCATTCAAAAGAAGAATATATTGAGAAACAGTTTACGGAGCTGGGGCGCGCCTATTATCTTGCACACAAGGATGAGGAGGACGTTCCGGAGAAAGCTATTTTTAAGGCGATTGCACAGGCGGAAGAGGAGCTTGCAGGTATGAAGGGCGAGCTTCTTACATTGGAGGGAGCACAGATTTGCCCGGGATGCGGAGCAAAGCAGCCAAAAGGCAATTCGTTCTGCAATTGCTGTGGAGAAAAATTGGAAAAATAACGATTATTCTTTTTCGGTGGGAGCATCCAGTATGCGCCAGATGACATCCTGAAGTTCTTGATGTTCGCGGAATTTCTGAATGAGTTTCCGTTCGCGTGGCGTAATCGGGAAGTTCTCGCCGGAGGAAGCTTTTGAAGAAAAAGAGTCCGGAAGATTGTCAATGTGATAGATTTCGCACAGGCACAGGAGCGTTTGGGTTCTTGGAAAAGACTGGTCGCTTTCCCAGCCATAGACCGTCTTGTCCGCAACATCTATCTGATAATCATCATGAAGTCGGATTACCACGTCACGAATCGTCAGACCGCGCATTTTTCGATATTTTCTAAGTACTTTACCAATATGTCTGCTTTCCATGCGCCATTCTCCCTTCCTAAGTTTATTTGTTACCCTAAATCTTAAATACTCAGAATTATGACGGCAAGAAATTCTGCCTATATAAGAAATTTCCCGGAAAAACCGAAAAATATTCTTAGAAAATAAGAAAAATCAAATCCCGCGTTGTTGCTTTACAAATGGCGGAGAATTGGGTAAAATGACAGGAGACAGTTAAAGGAGGCCTATTTATGGCAAATAAAGGGAAATATTATATGACAACGGCGATTACCTATACATCGGGTAAGCCGCATATTGGAAACACATATGAGATTATTCTTGCGGATGCAATCGCAAGATATAAGAGAGCGGAAGGTTATGATGTATACTTCCAGACAGGAACAGACGAGCACGGACAGAAGATTCAGGAAAAGGCAGAAGCTGCCGGAATCTCGCCGAAGGAGTATGTAGATCAGGTTGCCGGAGAAGTCAAGCGTATCTGGGATATGGTGAATGCATCTTATGACAGTTTTGTCCGGACTACGGATGAAGATCATGAAAAATGTGTCAAGAAGATTTTTAAGAAGCTTTATGACCAGGGAGATATATACAAGGGCTCTTATGAGGGATTATACTGTACACCGTGTGAATCCTTCTGGACAGAGTCACAGCTTGTGGATGGCAAGTGTCCGGATTGTGGACGTGAGGTAAAACCGGCAAAGGAAGAAGCCTATTTCTTCAGAATGAGTAAATATGCGGATCGCCTGATTGATTATATCAATACCCATCCGGATTTTATTCAGCCGGTATCCAGAAAAAATGAGATGATGAATAACTTCCTGCTTCCGGGCCTTCAGGATTTGTGCGTATCACGTACTTCTTTCAGCTGGGGAATTCCGGTGGATTTTGATCCGAAGCATGTGGTCTATGTATGGCTGGATGCGTTGACAAACTATATCACAAAGATTGGGTATGATCCGGATGGTTCCAGTGATCTGTTTAAAAAGAACTGGCCTGCAGATTTGCATCTGATTGGAAAGGATATCGTCCGTTTCCATACCATTTACTGGCCAATCTTTTTGATGGCACTGGATCTGCCGTTGCCGAAGCAGGTATTTGGTCATCCGTGGCTGTTGCAGGGTGGCGATAAGATGAGTAAGTCCAAGGGCAATGTTATCTATGCGGACGATATGGTAGATCTGTTCGGTGTGGATGCAACCCGCTATTTCGTTTTGCATGAAATGCCATATGAAAATGACGGAGTGATTACTTGGGACTTGATCATCGAGCGTTATAACTCTGATCTGGCAAATGTTCTTGGAAATCTGGTGAACCGTACCATTTCCATGAGTAATAAATATTTTGATGGAATCGTGAAAGCAACAGGCGCCACTGCGGATGTGGATGCTGATTTGAAAGCTGTAGTTACAGGGACTAAGGACAAGGTGGAAGCAAAGATGGACAAGCTTCGTGTGGCAGATGCCATTTCTGAAGTGTTTGTACTGTTCCGCCGCTGCAACAAATATATTGATGAGACGGAGCCGTGGGTACTTGCGAAGGATGAGGCAAAGCAGGATCGCCTTGCTGAAGTACTTTATAACCTGACCGAGTCCATTACTATTGGTGCCAGTCTTCTGCATTCCTTCCTGCCGGAGACAGCGGAGAAAATTGTGGCACAGCTGAATACTTCCCTGCGGGATTATGAGACCCTTGATCAGTTCGGTTTGTATGTAAGTGGAACCAAGGTAACAGAGAAGCCGCAGATTCTGTTTGCAAGACTTGACCCGAAGGAAATCATGCCGAAGGTAGAAGAAATTCAGGCAAAACAAAAGGCTGAGTATGAGGCAGAGCAGAAGAAGATTGGCGGAGGGGAAGCTGCTGAGGATGAGGCAGTTATTGATATTGAAGCTAAGGATGAAATTACCTTTGAGGACTTTGAAAAGATGCAGTTTCAGGTAGGAGAGATTATCTCCTGTGAGGCAGTGCCGAAGTCTAAGAAGCTGTTGTGTTCACAGGTAAAGATTGGAAGTACGACAAAGCAGATTGTATCGGGAATCCGGAAGGATTATTCTCCGGAGGAGATGGTCGGCAAGAAAGTTATGGTACTGGTAAATCTCAAGCCGGCAAAGCTGGCAGGTGTTCTCTCCGAGGGAATGCTTTTGTGCGCGGAGGATGAGAACGGGGAATTGTCCCTGATGACACCGGAGAAGCCAATGCCGAGTGGAGCTGAAATCTGCTGACAAAAGACAGACTGACATTTCAAGAAGGAGATGTGTGGATGGAAATTCTGGATGTGGTAGATGACAACGGAATACCGACCGGCAGGACGGTGGAGCGCGCGCTGGCACACAGGGAAGGAGTTCAGCACAGGACGGCGCATCTGTGGATTGCCCGAAGAAAAAACGGGCATGTGGAACTGCTTCTGCAGAAACGCTGCAAAGAGAAGGATTCTTTTCCGGGATGCTATGACATTTCCAGTGCCGGGCATATTCCCGCAGGGGTAGGGTATCTTCCTTCGGCGCTGCGGGAACTTAAGGAAGAACTCGGAGTGACTGCGGAGGAAAAAGACCTCATTTACTGCGGCAAGAAGCGCATTATGGTCAATACAGAGTTTCACCACACACCTTATAATGACCGCCAGGTCAGTGCGGTTTATCTGATGTGGCTGGACAGGGAGGCGGAAGACTTCTGTGTACAGACAGAGGAAATTGAGAGTGTGGAGTGGATGGAGTTTGAGGCATGCAGACGGGCGGTAATCGAGAATACGATTCCGAATTGTATTGATATCGAGGAGCTTGCAATGTTGGAGGAACATTTTCATGATATTTGAAACACATGCACATTATGATGACGAACGATTTAGCGGGGACTGCGAAGAAGTTCTTACAGATTTGCCTGATAAGGGGATCAGTCCGGTCATCAATGTGGGAGCATCCATAGAGACAACGAAGAAAACGCTTGCGCTTGCGCAGGCGTATGATTTTATTTATGCAGCCGTTGGGGTGCATCCCAGCGATATCGGAGACTTAAATGAGGACACTTTTGCGTGGCTGAAGGAACAGACGAAGCAGGCAAAAACGGTTGCCGTGGGAGAAATCGGGCTGGATTATTATTGGGATAAGGAGCCGGAAATACAGGAAAGGCAGCGGTATTGGTTTGCGCGTCAGATGGAGCTTGCGAAAGAGAGCGGGCTTCCGGTGATTATTCATTCAAGGGATGCTGCGGAGGATACAATGCGTGTAATGAATCAGGTTCATGCGGAAGAAGTTCCGGGCGTTGTACACTGCTACTCTTACTCGCCGGAGATGGCGAAGGAGTTTATCAGGATGGGCTATTATATTGGCGTGGGCGGTGTGGTTACCTTTAAGAATGCAAAGAAGCTTGTGCATACTGTGGAGGAGATTCCGCTGGAGAGGATTCTGTTGGAGACGGATTGTCCGTATATGGCGCCGGAGCCGCACAGAGGAACCAGAAATGATTCGCGGAATATTCCGTATATCATTGACAAGATTGCAGAGATCAAGGGAATTACGCCGGAGCTTGTGGAGAGTACCACGAGGAAAAATGCGTTTACACTGTTCACTAAGATAAAGGAGGAAGCGGTTTGAGTATAGCGGACAAGACATGCAGTGAATTTGTGGAGATACTGGGAACAAAAGCGCCTGTACCGGGCGGCGGAGGAGCTTCCGCGCTGGTGGGGGCTGTGGGCACGGCACTGGGCAGTATGGTCGCAAGCCTGACGGTTGGCAAGAAAAAGTATGCGGATGTGGAGGAGGAGATGCAGAATCTTCGGGACAAAGCCGTTGGTTTGCAGAAAGAACTTCTTCATTTGATTGACCGGGATGCGGAAGTATTTGAACCATTGTCAAAGGCATACGGAATGCCGAAAGAGACCGAGGCAGAAAAGGCAGAAAAAGCCAGGGTGATGGAAGCAGCCTTAAAGGATGCCTGCATGGTGCCGATTGAAATTATGGAGAAATGTTGCGAGGCGATAGATTTATTGGCCGAGTTTGCAGCGAAGGGCTCGGTACTTGCCATCAGCGATGCCGGAGTTGGTGCGGTTTGCTGCAAAGCGGCGTTGCAGGGCGCAAGTCTGAATGTGTATATCAACACCAAGTCCATGGCAGACCGGGAGTTCGCAGAAGCCTTGAACAAAAAATGTGATGAGATGCTAGAGAAATATACAAGAGATGCGGATGCCGTGTATGAGAGCGTGCTACGTCGATTAAAATAGTCTTTTTTACAGTTGTGTTCCTAAAAATGAATTTTGCTATTCTAATTGCAGACCTTAAAGCAACGTCGGTACTTAATGAGTGTTTTTTACGAATTTAGTACCGCTACGTTGCGATCAGAGCGAAAGCGTGTCTGCAATAGAATATGCAAATTCATTTGGGCACACTGTGGTAAAAGGCGATTAAAATAAAATCAACAAGGGAGGCGGAATATGGCAAAACAGTTACTGGGAAAAGAAGTGACGGCAGCAATCAATGAGAAGATTAAGCGGAAGACGGAAGAACTGGTTCAGAAGGGAATACAGCCGACACTCGGAATTATCCGCGTGGGGGAGAACCCGAGCGATATTTCTTATGAGAAGGGCGCGGCCAAGCGCTGTGAGACGCTTGGTGTTGCCTGCAAAAAGTATCTGTTACCGGAGAATGTGTCGCAGGAAGAACTGCTTTCCGTGATTGACGAAGTGAATCGGAACGACGAGATACACGGAGTTTTAATGCTTCGCCCGCTTCCAAAACATCTGGATCAGGCAGTGATTGAAAATGCACTGGATTCCAGGAAAGATGTGGACTGTATGACTGACGGTTCCATGTCCGGAGTGTTTACCGGAAAGCCGATTGGATTTCCACCATGTACACCGCAGGCATGCATGGAGATTCTGGATTATTACGGAATTGACTGTACCGGGAAAAAGGCTGTTGTGGTGGGACGAAGTCTGGTGGTCGGGAAACCGGCAGCCATGATGCTGCTTCAGAAAAATGCAACCGTTACGGTATGCCATACGCGCACGAAGGATATGCCGTCCGTTGTGCGGGAGGCAGACATTGTGATTGTGGCAGCAGGACGGGCAGGCGTGATTGATGATACTTATCTTCGTCCGGGACAGATTGTGATTGATGTGGGAATCAATGTGGGAGAGGATGGAAAACTTTGCGGAGATGTGGATTATACAAAGGCAGAACCGATTGTTGAAGCGATTACACCGGTGCCGGGAGGAGTTGGAAGTGTAACCACATCCGTGCTTGTAGGACATGTTGTGGAAGCTGCTGAGAGGACTTTATTGTAATTAATATAAATCCCTTTCTACAGTTGTGTTCTTAAAAATGAATTTTGCTATTCTAATTGCAGACCGTAAAGCAACGTCGGTACTTAATGAGTGTTTTTTACGAATTTAGTACCGCTACGTTGCGATCCGAGCGAAAGCGTGTCTGCAATAGAATATGCAAATTCATTTGAGGGCATTTTTGTAAAAAGCGACTTAAAATAGTAAAGAAGAGGAACCCAAAAAACGGGTTCCTCTTCTTTTTAATTACTGCTTGGAATAAATGGGCGAATCGCTCCGGCAAGCTGTGCAACAGGCATACTCTGAAGCCATACGCGGCCCGGACCGGTTACAACCGTATTAAACAAACCTTCGCCTCCGAAGAGAATGTTCTTTACACCCGGTACCGTCTGAATGTCTATGCTGCAGCCCGGTGTCATGGCAGCCAGATAGCCGGTATCGATAATAATCTGTTGTCCGGCGGCAAGCTCATACTCCTTTATGTATCCGTCAAATTCCAAAAAGACAACACCGTTTCCGGAAAGCTTCTGCATGATGAAACCTTCACCGCCAAAGAAACCGCTGGAAAGGCGCTTCTGGAAGAAAACAGATAACTCAACACCGGTGGTGGAAGCAAGAAATGCACTCTTCTGAGCGATGATTTCCTGCCCCGGAGCGATGTTGAAAGCCCGGATAGAGCCCGGAAAGCTGGAAGCAAAGGCAATCATTCCGTTTCCGCCCCGTGAAGTGTAGCGGTTTACGAACATCTTCTCTCCGGAAAGTGCCCGTCCGAACATCTTGCCGATGCCTCCGTTGCTGACTGTCTCCATCTGCATGTTTGGAGACATCCATGACATTGCCCCTTTTTCCGTAATCATGGTCTCGCCATCTTCAAGATTGCAGATGACAGCTGGTAATGGTTCCCCTTCAATCGTGTAATTCATAACTTATCCTCCTGTTAGATATAATCATCTACAATTCTAGCATAAAAGATAAGAAATAAAAATAGGGCAAAGATACTGGATTATCCCATAATTACCTCAACAGTTACTTCTTTTTTGCCATTCGGCAGCGGAATCATATTGCCTTCCACGGAGGTACCGTCAACGGTCAGCGATGCAACACCTTTTTCCACGTGGTTCGGATTCTTGACGGTAATATGGTAAGTGACGCCACGGAAATCACGCTTTGCGGTGAAGCCTTCCAGAGAAGATGGAATACAAGGATCCACAACAAGTCCGTCATAGTCCGGACGGATACCCAGAATATACTGGGACACATCCAGGAAGGTCCAGGCTGCGGTTCCGGTCAGCCAGCTGTTCTTAGCCTCACCGAAGTTTGGTGCATCCTTACCGGCGATCATCTGGGAGTAAACATAAGGCTCCGTGCGGTGAATTTCGCTGATGTCCTCGATGTAAGCAGGACAGGTTCTTGTATATACCTGCCAAGCGCGGTTTCCACGTCCTACAACAGTCTCTGCAATGGAAATCCAAGGATTGTTGTGGCAGAAAATTCCGGCATTCTCTTTGTATCCCGGCGGATAAGAGGAAATTTCACCAAGTTCAACGTGATATTTGTGGTAAGGCGGCTGCAGAAGAACAATACCGTATTTGGTATCCAGATGTTTTTCCACGGATTCCATAGCCTTTAAGCAGTTGCCCTGTTCCAGACCGATTTCGGCCATAACACAGAAGCCCTGCGGCTCGATGAAAATCTTACCGTCTTCGCAGTCCTTGGAACCGATCTTGTTTCCGTAATGGTCATAAGCACGCATAAACCATTCGCCGTCCCAGCCTGCATCCAGAACTGCCTGCTCCATATCTGCGATTGCTTTTTCGGCCCAGTCAGCTTCCTCATTGAGTCCTCTGTGACGGCAGATTTGTACATAATCCTTGCCGTAGCGGACGAACATGCCGGCGATGAACACGGACTCGGCATTCGGTCCCTCGGACGGACCAAAGGTCTGGAAGGATTCTCCGGGTTCTGTGGAGAAGCAGTTTAAGTTCAGACAGTCATTCCAGTCAGCACGCCCGATCAACGGCAGCTTATGCGGACCAAGATGCTCCACAGTATAATGGAAGGAACGTCTTAAATGCTCCATAAAATCGGTTGCCTTGGATGGATCACTGTCATACGGTGTCATCTCGTCAAGGATGGTGTAATCACCTGTTTCTTTAATATATGCGGCAGTACCGGCAATGAGCCAGAGTGGATCGTCGTTGAAACCGCTTCCGATATCGGAATTTCCCTTTTTAGTAAGAGGCTGGTACTGATGGTATGCGCTTCCGTCCTCAAACTGGGTGGCTGCGATATCCAGAATACGCTCTCTTGCGCGGTCCGGAATCAGATGTACAAAGCCGAGAAGATCCTGGCAGGAATCACGGAATCCCATACCGCGTCCGATTCCGGATTCAAAATAAGAAGCGGAACGGCTCATGTTAAAGGTGACCATACACTGATACTGATGCCAGATATTGACCATGCGGTCCAGCTTTTCTTCGGAAGAAGAAACTGTAAAATGTGATAACAGTTCATCCCAGTAAGCTTTCAACCCGGCAAGAGCAGCTTCGGATTTTTCTTTTGTATCGAATTCAGCCATAAGAGCTTCGGCCGGTTTACGGTTGATGTTTCCGTCTTCCGGACGGCCAATCCACTTTTCGTCAACCGGATTCTCGATGTAAGCAAGCATAAAGATGAAAGTCTTGGACTCGCCCGGAGCCAGGGAAACTTTCAGATGGTGGGAACCGACCGGAGCCCATCCGCTTGCAACGGAATTCTTTGACTCTCCGTTTACGACAACCTCAGGTGCGGAATTTACACCATAAGCACCAAGGAAAGAATCCCGGTCTGTATCAAATCCGTCTACCGGAGCGTTTACCGCATATAATGCATAGTGGTTGCGGCGCTCTCTGTACTCTGTTTTGTGGTAAATGGCGGAACCGTGAATCTCAACTTCGCCGGTAGAGAAGTTACGCTGGAAGTTGGTCATATCATCCATTGCATTCCACAGGCAGAACTCTACGTAAGAGAAAACGGAGAATTCCTTTGCAGAATCACTGTTGTTGGTCAGCGTGAGCTGATTGATCTCACAGTTTTTACCTACCGGTACAAAAGCGGTCAGCTCTGCGGCCAGTTGGTTCTTACTGCTTTTGAACACGGAGTAACCCATGCCGTGATGACATTCATAAGAATCCAGCTCGGTCTTGGTTGGCATCCAACGGGCCAATCCGTAGGAAAGATTCCTACATAAGGAAAGGAACGAAACACTCCCTTTGCACAAACCAATTGGTCACAAGACCGCACATTATTAAGGAGGATTTCATTATGAAAAAGAAAATGGTAAGCGCACTGCTGTGTGCAGCAATGGTAGCAACCATGTTTGCCGGATGCGGCAGCAAGGATGAAGGCACTGCAACAAAAGACAGCTCACAGGCAGCAACACCTGCAGCAAGTGAGGAGACAGCAGACGATGGAAAAGTATTAAACATCTACTGCTGGAATGAGGAGTTCAAGAGCCGTATCACAGATCACTATCCGGGATATGAGGAAGTAGATGCTACTCATGGTAAGATTGGTGATGTTGAGGTTGCTTGGAACATTACTCCAAACGATGACAACGCATATCAGAACAATCTGGATGCAACATTACTGAATCAGGCAGATGCTCCGGCAGATGAGAAGATTGACCTCTTCCTGGTTGAAGCAGATTACGCTTTGAAGTATGTTGATACAGATTATACAATGCCAATCACAGATCTTGGTATTACAGAGGATGATCTGTCTAAGCAGTATCAGTACACCAAGGATATCGTTACCGATTCCAACGGAGTATTAAAGGGTGTTTCATGGCAGGGCTGTCCTGGTGTTCTTTTCTACAACAGAGATGCAGCTAAGGAAGTGCTTGGTTCAGACGATCCGGCAGAAGTACAGAAGGCTGTAGCAGACTGGGATACTTTCACAGCAACTGCTGAGAAGATGAAAGAGGCAGGATACAAGATGACCTCTTCTGTAAACGATACTTACCGTGTATACTCCAACAACGTAACCAGCAAGTGGGTAGAGGGCAACAAGATCCAGATTGATGACAACATCATGAAGTGGGTTGAGGACTCCAAGAAGATGGTAGATGCAGGAGAAACCGGTACCAGCGAGCTTTGGAGCGATGACTGGAAGAAGGGCTTCTATCCGGAAGGAAAGGTATTCTGCTACTTTGGACCTGCATGGCTGATCAACTTCTGTATGGCTGCAGAGGATGAAGGAAGCTTGGCAAATATCGGTGGCTGGGGCGCAACCGAAGGACCGCAGGGCTTCTTCTGGGGCGGTACATGGATCTGTGCAGCAACCGGAACCGACAACCCGACTTTAGTAGCTGATATTATGAGACAGCTGACCTGCAACACTG
>JAQXZD010000070.1 GCA_029227035.1 Lachnospiraceae bacterium | reverse complement strand
CCCATATATTAAAAAATTCCTGCCTTCGATTGTAAAGTGACAATAAAAGCAAGAATTTTCGGGATATGAAATAATAAACTAAGATAAACGAAAGAACATGCAGCCCCTCATGGCCATGCCTACTATGAAAATTTGCTTTTGGAAATTATAGCATTTTCTTATATAAAGTGCAAGAAAAGAAAAAAGTGCCCAATGTACAATTTTTTGGCATATTTTTAAAATTTCGTCACGGAATAGGGATGAACGGTATATTTTGAAAAGCATTGGATAATGCAACAGTCAAAATAAAATTGATATTATGCGGGAAAAGGAGTATCATTTGCGGTAGAGATGAAGATGAGGCAATTCGGGAAAACAAGTAGTTATAAAAACAGATAAGTCGGGAGTTTGACGGAGGAAATGAAGATGAAGTGTTTACGATGTGAAACAGAAATGTTTTGTGCAAAATTAAAGGGAGATGTGCCGGGAACCGGTGTGTATCTGACGAATAAAAAGAATGGATTATTTGAAGCAGAAAAGCGTTCTGCCGTCAGTTGTTTTGTTTGTCCGGATTGTGGGTATGTTGAATTGAAAGCGGATACCCCAAAGGCATTGATCTGATAAAATTTAGGAGGAATTTCGGCATGGCGATTTCAAATATAAAAGAAAACATTCCGGGTGATATACACAAGGTCTGGAACATGGTATTGGATGTGGAAGGGTACACCTGGCGAAGCGATTTGAGCAGAACCGAGGTGGTAAATGAGAAGCAGTTTATTGAATATACCAAAGAGGGCTATCCTACTACCTTCACGGTTACTCTTGTTGAGCCATATAAGCGTTGGGAGTTCGATATGGAAAACACGAATATGAAAGGTCACTGGGTTGGCATTTTTACTTCCAAAGGGAACGAAACAGAAATAGATTTCACAGAGAATGTGACGCCTAAAAAGTTCTTTATGAAACCATTTGTAAAACGTTTTCTGAAAAAGCAGCAGGCGCAGTTCGTCTCGGATTTGAAGCGGGAATTAACACGATAAATCGGAATGAAAGAAATGATGTGTTTGTCATTTCTTTTTTTATTTTTCAAATTCCTACTTTACAAATAGGAATAATAGATATATAATAACATGGAACGAGTGATTACGTTTTCACAAAAAGTCACAGGAAAGGGAATATACCATGAAGAAAAAGTTGGAAGTCAGGCAGATAGAAACAGATGTGCTGATTATCGGCGGAGGCACGGCAGGCTGTTATGCAGCACTGACCATCAGCCGGAACTCTGAACTTTCTGTTTTGATAGCAGAGAAGGCAAACATAAAACGAAGCGGCTGTCTGGCTGCCGGAGTGAATGCCATTAATGCTTATATAGTCAAGGGACGTAAGCCGCAGGATTATGTGGATTACGCAACAGGGGATGCGGCAGGGATTGTCAGACAGGATCTTCTCCTCAGCGCGGCCGAACACTTCAATGAAGTGACTGCAGATATGGAGCGCATGGGGCTTGTGATTTTAAAGGATGAGAATGGAGATTATGTGACACGCGGCAACCGCAACATCAAGATTAACGGAGAGAATTTCAAGCCGATTCTGGCAAAGGCTGTGCAGGATGCAGAACATGTGGATGTATTGAATCATGTCAATATTACCGACCTTCTGGTGGAGAATAACACGGTATACGGGGCGGTCGGATTTTCCATCCGGGAAGAGGTTGCTTACGTCATTCATGCAAGAGCTGTTCTTGTGGCAACGGGAGGTGCTTCGGGACTTTATAAGCCGAACAATCCGGGCTTTTCCAGACACAAGATGTGGTATCCGCCGTTTAACACCGGCGCCGGATATGCAATGGGAATCCGTGCCGGAGCGGAGATGACATCCTTTGAGATGCGTTTTATTGCATTGCGATGCAAGGACACCATAGCACCTACCGGAACCATTGCGCAGGGCGTCGGCGCAAAGCAGGTGAATGCGAAAGGCCGGGTATATGAGACGGAGTATGGTCTGACCACAAGTGAGCGGGTATATGGAACGGTGAAGGAAAATCAACTGGGCAACGGACCGTGTTACTTAAAAACCAGCGGACTGACCAGAGAGCAGGATGAGGAGCTGTTGAAAGCATATCTGAATATGGCACCGAGCCAGACACTGAAGTGGATTGAGAGCGGGAAGCTTCCGAGCGAGCAGGATGTGGAGATACAGGGAACAGAGCCGTATATTGTCGGAGGACATACGGCAAGCGGATACTGGGTGAATACCAGGCGGGAAACCACCGTGCACGGAGTGTATGCGGCGGGAGACGTGGCAGGCGGATGTCCGCAGAAATATGTGACAGGTGCGCTGGCCGAGGGAGAAATTGCAGCGTTGGATATTGTGGAGAAGCTTAAGCAGGACGGCAGGAAAGCGGATACGAAAAAGCAGGAGACGGATATCCTGCGTGAATATGAGAAGATTCTGAATGAAGAGCATCCGGTATTTTCCGTTGAGGAACTGGAAGAAGGGATGCAGAAAGTAATGGATGAATATGCCGGCGGCATTGCATGCAATTATCAGTACAACGAGAAGCAGTTAAATCTTGCAGATGAAAAAATCCGGCAATTGATGCAGCTTTCCGATCAGATTGCGGCGCAGGATATGCATGAGCTGATGTTTGCCTATGAGCTGAAAGAGAGGCTTACGGTCTGCCGGGTGCTGATTGCACACTTATTGAACCGAAAGGAAACCAGATGGCATTCTTTTAATGAAAATCTGGATTATCCGAATGAGGATCCGGCATATTTTGCGTATGTGAATTCGAAACTGGAGGATGGAGACATCAGGATTATTTTAAGGGATATCGTAAAGGAGAATACTTATGAGCATACGGATTAACACAGAAAAGTGTATTGGCTGCGGCAGGTGTACGGAAATCTGTCCGGGAACGCTGATTGATTTACAGGAAAAGAAGGCAGTCATGAGATATCCGAAGGACTGTTGGGGCTGCGCCTCCTGTGTCAAGGAATGTCCGACGGGAGGAATTGAATTTTTTCTGGGGGCAGATATCGGTGGCAATGGCAGTATCATGAATGCAACCCGGGAAGGGGGAATCTGGCACTGGAGTATCCGAAAAACAGACGGTACGGAGACAACCATTGATGTGAATCCCAAGAATTCCAATAAATATTAATTAACAGGAGAGAGATTATGAGTGAATTATCGCATTTAGATGAATTGGAAGCAGAAGCAATCTATATTATCCGTGAAGTTGCGGCAGAGTGTGAGAAACCGGTGATGCTGTATTCCATCGGAAAGGACAGCTCTGTGATGCTGCACCTGGCAATGAAAGCCTTTTATCCGGAGAAACCGCCATTTCCGTTTTTGCATGTGAATACCACCTGGAAATTCAAGGAGATGATTGAATTCAGGGATAAAACAGCAAAAGATCTGGGAATTGAGATGATTGAATATATCAATCAGGAAGGTGTGGAAAAGGGAATTAATCCATTCGACCACGGCTCTTCCTATACGGACATTATGAAAACGCAGGCATTAAAGCAGGCATTGAATAAATATGGTTTTACCGCTGCTTTCGGAGGCGGCCGAAGAGACGAGGAAAAGAGCCGGGCAAAGGAGAGAATCTTTTCGTTCCGTAACGCATCCCACGCATGGGATCCGAAGAACCAGAGACCGGAGATGTGGAAACTGTATAATACGGAGATTAACAAGGGCGAGAGCATCCGCGTGTTCCCGATTTCAAACTGGACGGAGAAGGATATCTGGCAATATATCAAGAGAGAAAATATTCCGATTGTGCCGCTTTATTTTGCGGCGGAAAGACCGGTTGTATACAGGGACGGAAATATCATTATGGTGGATGATGACCGTATGCGCCTGAATCCGGGAGAAAAGCCGGAGATGAAGATGGTACGTTTCCGGACTCTGGGCTGCTATCCGTTGTCCGGAGGAATCGAATCAACTGCAACAACTTTAGATGAGATTATTGAAGAGACCTTAAGTTCCGTTGAGTCTGAGAGAACCAGCAGGGTTATAGATTCGGACGGCGGAGCTGCCAGCATGGAAAAGAGGAAGAGAGAGGGATATTTCTAAGATGAGTGGATTATTAAAGTTTATTACATGTGGAAGTGTGGATGATGGAAAATCAACACTGATTGGACATATATTATATGATTCCAAGTTGTTATATGCAGATCAGGAAGAGGCTTTGCTTCTGGACAGTAAGGTGGGCTCCCGCGGTGGGGAAATCGATTATGCCCTGTTGCTGGACGGACTGATGGCAGAGCGTGAACAGGGTATCACAATTGATGTGGCGTACCGCTATTTTACAACCGATAACAGGAGCTTTATTGTGGCAGATACTCCGGGACATGAGGAGTACACCAGAAACATGGCGGTCGGCGCTTCTTTTGCCCAGCTTGCGATTGTGATGGTGGATGCAAAGCAGGGAGTGCTGGTACAGACCAGAAGACATTCCAGAATCTGCTCGCTCATGGGAATCCGGCATTTCGTTTTTGCGGTCAACAAAATGGATCTGGTGGATTACAGCAGGGAGCGTTTTGAGGAGATTACAAAGGCAATTCATGAGCTGGCGGATGAACTGAAGCTGCAGGATGTGAAGATTATTCCGGTCAGTGCAACAGAAGGAGATAACGTCACAAAAGAATCTGAGAATATGCCGTGGTATACGGGAGGAACCCTGTTGCATCATCTGGAGACGGTGGATGTGACGGAGGCGGAAAACAATGCAGTTTTCTATATGCCGGTACAGCGTGAATGCCGTCCGAACCATGAGTTCCGCGGATTTCAGGGACAGATTGAGAGCGGTAGCGTGAAAGTCGGACAGACGATTACAACGCTTCCGAGTGACGAGAAAGCAACCGTAAAGGGGATTCTCGTGGGCGATAAGGAAAGCGGGGAAGCCGTTGCGGGACAGCCGGTTACCATCCAGTTGGACAGAGAGGTGGATGTGAGCCGCGGCTGCGTCCTTACAGATAAGGAAGAGCTTCCGGTGGTTCGCAATGTGACGGCAACGCTTCTGTGGATGGATGATGACAAACTGACTCTCGGCAAAGAGTATCTGGTCAAGCTTGGCACGAAGAAAATTCCGGGGGTAGTAAAGAGCATCGAATACAAGATTGATGTGAATTCCGGAGAGCATCTTCCGGCAGGGTATATCGAAAAAAATGAGATTGCTGTCTGCAGCCTGGAATTCAGCGAAAAAATAGTGGCAGATGAATTCAAGAAAAATAAGACACTGGGAGAGCTGATTCTGATTGACCGCATCAGTCACATGACTTCGGCGTGCGGTGTTGTGGAGACCGTGAATTCCGATGAGGAGAAGCCATATTTTGAAAACGGAGACATTAAGGCAGGCGGCTATATCTTTGAGGAATTTTACTTCAATCTGGAAAATGCGTATCTGTCCAAGGTGAACACGGAGGATAAGCTTTACCATGTGGGCGATCAGGTTCCGGTGGAAGGGGACAGCTTTAAGTACCCTGATTATTTTGACATTATTTCTCCGGAAAGCGGTGCGGCAGTGTTAATCCGCAATCAAAAG
The DNA here is from genome assembly GCA_029227035.1 of Lachnospiraceae bacterium. Classification (GTDB taxonomy): domain Bacteria; phylum Bacillota; class Clostridia; order Lachnospirales; family Lachnospiraceae; genus Roseburia. The sequence goes on along the minus strand of JAQXZD010000070.1, from coordinate 10,933 downwards.
ATACAGGATATCATCCGAATTGAGGACTATCAGTATGATGGACTTCCGGTGCTGGATGAGCGGGGCTTTGCACTGCGGATTAAATCGGAAGCGGATCTGGATAATTTCTTATATGAATATAAGAATGTAACCGACGAGAAATATTCGGAATTCCACAATAAGTGGTCCAGATTTGAGACCTATCGGAAAATTGTCTGCACGGATAATTTCTGGGTGATTTAGAATAACGGTATAGGGAGAGACTATAGCGGATTATTAGAAATGAATATTTGACTTATGGTAATAGGAATGGTATTCTTTCAACATAACATACTATTCATATAAAAATAGTATGAAATAAAAAGGAGGGAGAATAATATGAAAAGATTCGGAAAGAAAACAATTGCAGTCACAACCGCAGCTATTTTGGCATTGGGAGTATTCAGCGGATGCGGAAGCAATGACAAACAGAGTGATACAGCTTCCGGTGATGAAGTTGAAATTGTAAATGTATCGTATGATCCGACCAGAGAATTGTACGCAGCTTATAATGATTTATTTGCAAATTACTGGAAAGAAAAAACGGGGCAGGATGTTGTCGTGACACAGTCACACGGAGGCTCAGGAAAGCAGGCTCTGGAAGTTGCAAACGGTCTGGAAGCGGATGTCGTAACACTGGCTTTGGAGGGAGATGTGGACACGGTTGCAGATGCCGGACTGATTGATGCCGGATATACGGATGAGTTTGAACTGGACAGTTCACCGTACACATCAACCATCGTATTTCTGGTTCGCAAAGGAAACCCGAAGGATATTCAGGACTGGGATGATCTCCTGAAGGACGGGGTTGGAGTGATTACTCCGAACCCTAAGACTTCCGGCGGAGCCCGCTGGAATTATCTTGCGGCCTGGTATTATTTTGAGAAGCAGGGACAGAGCGAGGCAGAGATAACCGAGAGTATCAAAAAGTTATATCAGAATGTGCTGGTTCTGGATTCCGGTGCAAGAGGTTCCACAACAACCTTTACGGAGAACGGACAGGGAGATGTGCTGATTGCCTGGGAGAACGAAGCCTTTTTATCAGTGGAAGAGAACCCGGATGATTATGAAATCGTTGTTCCGTCCGTATCCATCCTGTGCCAGCCGACGGTTGCAGTGGTAGATGAGGTGGTCGACAGCAGAGGAACCAGAGATGTGGCAACGGAATATCTGCAGTATCTCTATTCGGATGAGGCACAGAAGCTGGAGGCGAAAAATTATTATCGTCCGTCCAATCAGGAGATCCTGGCAGAGTATACTGCAGACGGTGACAGTAACACCATTACAGAGATTCCGTCCGACGGCAAGTGGATTATCACAAACGTGGAACTGACGGATATCAGTCATTTTGGCGGCTGGAAAGAAGCCAGCGAGAAGCATTTTACGGATGGTGCATTGTTTGACAGCATCTACGAGGAAAAGTAAGAGATTAAAGTGAGCAAAAAAGGAGTGTAGAGACAACATGAAGGAGAAAAAGAGAAAGAAAAAAAGAGTGATTCCGGGTTTCGGTCTGTCGCTGGGAGTTACCCTTACAATGCTAGGATTTATCGTTTTGATACCGTTGGGCTCACTGATTGTCTTTTCTGCTCAGTTGTCATTCCGGGATTTTATCGAAACCGTAACCAGACCAAGAGTGTTATCCAGTTATCTGGTGAGTTTTCAGACCGCATTGATTGCCGCATTGATTGATGCGGTTATGGGAACTCTGATAGCCTTTGTGCTGGTGCGGTACGATTTTCCGGGAAAGAAAATCATGAATGGATTGATTGAACTTCCGTTTGCGCTGCCAACGGCAGTGGCGGGAATTGCGCTGACACATTTAACCACCACAAACGGATGGATAGGAAGCTTTTTCCACAAGTTTGGCATTGAGATTGCATATACAAGAATCGGAATTACCGTGGCACTTGTGTTTATCGGAATCCCATTTGTGGTAAGGGCGGTTCAGCCGGTGCTGGAGAAGCTGGATATCCAGTATGAAGAGGCGGCACATATTCTTGGTGCAAACGGCAGACAGACCATGTTTGGAGTTATTTTTCCTGAGATTTTCCCGGCACTCATTGGCGGATTTACCATGTCCTTTGCAAGAGGGCTGGGAGAGTACGGAAGTGTTGTATTTATTGCAGGAAACACTCCGTATGAGACGGAGATTGCACCGCTTATGATTATGTCCGAGCTTCAGGAATTTGATTATGCAAGTGCGACTTCTGTAGCGCTTGTTATGCTTCTGGCAGCCTTTGTAATCCTGTTGATCAATGCAGTGGTGCAGGGGCGGACATCAAAGATTGTAAATGGAATTGGTTAGAAAGAGGAGGCTGTAAGATGAGTAATAATATAAGAAAGAACTCGGGGCCGGTAAAGTGGATTCTGATTGGAATCTGCGCCCTTTTTCTGACGGTGATGCTGATACTTCCGCTTATCTATGTGCTGTTTACCGCATTTGAGAAAGGAATCCGGGTGTTCTGGAACGCCGTGACGGATACTTATGCACTAAAAGCGATTCAACTGACGCTGGAGGTGACAGCCATCTCCGTTGTTGTGAATACGGTGTTTGGAATATTTGCTTCCTGGTGCATCACACGGTTTCAGTTCAAAGGCAAAAAAATACTGTCCGCTTTCATCGATCTTCCGCTTACGGTGTCACCGATTATTGCAGGACTGATTTATGTGCTGACCTTCGGGCGGCAGAGTGTCCTGTATCCGTTTTTGCAGGGGGCAGGCATCAAGATTATTTTTGCGGTTCCGGGAATTGTACTTGCCACAATTTTTGTGACGTTTCCGTTTATTTCAAGGGAGGTTATTCCGGTTTTGAACGCGCAGGGAACCGATGAGGAAGAGGCGGCGGCTCTCATGGGAGCAAGCGGTTTTACCATTTTCAGGGAAATTACCTTTCCGCATATTAAGTGGGCGCTGCTCTACGGCGTGGTGCTATGTACGGCAAGGGCAATGGGTGAGTTCGGAGCGGTTTCCGTGTTATCCGGACATTTGAGAGGAAAAACCAACACCATGCCGCTTTATATTGAATTGTTGTATCAGGGTTATGATTTTACGGGCGCATTTGCGGTCTCTGCCATACTGGTGCTTATGGCGGTGATTATTCTGATTGTTCGCAGCATTGTGGAGCAGATGGGAAAAAAGGAAGGAGAGTAAGCAATGGCAGAACAGACCGAAAACTATGTGGAATTAAAAAATATCAACAAGACCTTTCATCAGTATAAGGCTTCGGATAATGTGAACTTCGGGATAAAGAAGGGGCATCTGATTGCTCTCCTGGGACCGAGCGGAAGCGGTAAAACCACAATCCTGCGTATGATTGCGGGACTGGAGACCGCAGACAGCGGTGATATTGTCATTGACGGAAAGGTGGTCAATGATGTGCCGGCAAGCAAGCGCGGAATCGGCTTTGTATTCCAAAATTACGCCTTGTTCCGTTACAAAACCGTGTATGAGAATATCGCCTTCGGTTTAAAGGTGCATAAATGGAAAAAGGAAGACATCCGGCAAAGAGTGGATGAACTGATAGAGCTGGTTGGCTTAAAGGGATTGGAGAAAAGATATCCAAACCAGCTTTCCGGCGGACAGCGTCAGAGAGTTGCCTTTGCCCGGGCGCTGGCACCGAATCCGGAGCTGCTTTTATTGGATGAGCCTTTTGCGGCCATTGATGCAAAGGTAAGACAGGAGCTTCGAAGCTGGCTTCGGGAGATGATTGACAAGGTTGGAATTACCAGTATATTTGTTACTCATGATCAGGAAGAGGCAATTGAGGTTGCGGATGAGATTATCATTACCAATAAAGGCCGGATTGAGCAGATTGGAACACCGCAGGAAATATACCGGGAACCGAAGACTCCTTTTGTGGCAGAGTTTATGGGACAGCCGATACGGATACAGAATATCAATCAGTTTAAGGGATTTACACATCTGGACAAATCCCTGCATGCAGTAATCAGACCGGAAAATGTCAGCATTACGAAGAAGAACGAGAGCTTTCGATATGCCACATCCCTGGAGGAGGGGGTTGTGGAGCATGTGCTGTTTCGCGGCAAAGAGGTAGAGTTGGAGGTTCGGGTGCACGATATTCTTCTTAAGGGAAACCGTAAGGTGGAGGAAGAACCGGTACATAAGAAAGAGAAAGTGAATGTATGTATCTATCGTGCGTATGTTTTTGAAGATGACAGTGAAGTGTCGATTGTGGGAAATGCAAATATTGAGACGGAGGAGTCTGTAATTATCTAAACCGTTATCTTACAAAAATGTAAGAAATCACAGGGAAATGTAAGCTGAAGCAATGGCTTGCATTTCCCTGTTTTGCTATACTGTTATCGTAAACAGAGACAGTATAACAGTCAAAAAGAGGGAGAAAAGATGACGATATTAGAAGTAAGAAATGTAAAGAAGGTATATACGACGCGCTTTGGCGGGGCAAAGGTGCAGGCTCTCACCGACATGAATTTCTCGGTGGAAGAGGGCGAATATGTGGCAATTATGGGAGAGTCCGGTTCCGGAAAGACAACGCTGTTAAACATCATGGCAGCATTGGATAAGCCGACCGGAGGAGAGGTTCTTCTGGAAGGAAAAAACATTGTGGGAATTCGGGAAAAGGAACTCTCCGCTTTCCGCCGGGATAATCTGGGATTCGTATTTCAGGATTTTAACCTGCTGGACAATTTTTCCATAAAGGACAATATCCTGCTGCCTCTGGTGTTGCAGGAGAAAAAAGTGGACGAGATGGGAAGACGGCTGGCTCCGGTGGCAAAGAGACTGGGAATTGATAAGTTGCTGGAAAAGTATCCTTATGAGGTGTCCGGAGGTCAGAAACAGAGAACGGCGGTGGCAAGGGCAATCATCACGAATCCGAAGCTGGTTCTGGCAGATGAGCCGACCGGTGCCTTGGATTCCAAGGCGGCATCCGGGCTGTTGCGCATTTTTAAAGATATCAATGCGGAAGGACAGACCATTCTTATGGTAACCCACAGTACAAAGGCGGCAAGCCATGCAAAGCGGGTGCTTTTTATCAAGGATGGGGAAGTGTTCCACCAGTTGTACCGCGGAAATATGAACAGTGAACAGTTTTTCGCAAAGATATCGGATACGTTGACGCTTCTGACCGCAAATGATGAGAGCGAAGAAGCAGAGGAATAGGATGGGAGAGGATGTGGAAAATGAAAAGTTTATATTGCCGTCTGGCGGTTACAAATCTAAAAAATAATAAGCAGTTTTATATTCCCTATCTGCTGATGGGAATCCTGTCCGTAATGATGTTTTACTGTATGCGGGCAATGCAGGGAAGCCAGGCACTCGGAGAGATGCGGGGTGGCGCAGAGGTCGCATTAATTCTTTTGCTGGGACTGGTTGTGGTTGGAATCTGCGCCTGTATTTTCCTGTTTTATACCAACAGCTTTGTGATGAAGCGGCGAAAGAAAGAACTGGGTATATACAATATACTGGGAATGGAGAAAAAGCACATTGCGAAGGTGATGGTGTGGGAGAGCAGTCTTCTCTATGTGATTTCCGTCGGCGGAGGTCTGCTGTTCGGAATCTTGTTTAACAAACTTTTGACCATGTTTTTGTATAAGCTGGTCGGTTTTTCGGAGAGTATTCCGTTTTATATTTCATGGTCCGGCTGCCTGCAGACACTGGCATTTTTTGCCGTAATGTATCTGTTGATTCTTGTATATAATTGCCTGCAGGTGAAGCTGGCAAATCCAATTGCCCTTCTGCACAGCGCCAATGCGGGAGAAAAGGAGCCAAAGAGTAAGTGGCTGCTGGGAATTCTGGGTGCTGCATGTATGGTGGGCGGATACTGGCTGGCACTGACCATACAGAGTGCAGTGGAGGCAATCACGTTCTTTTTTGTTGCGGTGGTACTTGTGATTATCGGAACTTATGCCCTGTTTTCGGTAATCAGTATTCTGGTGTTAAAGGCATTAAAGAAAAATAAAAAATATTATTATCAGACCAGGCATTTTACTTCGGTGTCCGGCATGATTTACCGGATGAAGCAAAATGCCACGGGACTTGCCAATATCTGTATTCTGTCCACCATGGTTCTGGTTATGGTATCGACAACCGTCTGCCTGTATGCGGGAGTGGATGATGCCGTGAATGCAAGACAGGAGACAGAGCTGGATGTACAGTTTAATCTGGAAGGAATTTTGGAGGATGCACAGCGCAAGGAACTGTCCGATAAGATGACAAAGCTGATTACGGATGAGAACCGTGAGATTTCGATGCAGAAAGATTATATGGAATGTTATTGGTTTACCCATACAAAGGGGGAGAGCGTTGAGGCAATTGACGACGAGAATAGGGGAAGTTTTAAGGATGTCAGCATGCTGCAGGTGATGACGGAAGAAGATTACGAGACTTATTCCGGGCAGCAGATAGAGTCGGTGGAACCGGGGAAGGTGATTGTGGCAGCCCTGCCGGCATGGAAGTCAGACAATATCAAAATATTCGGAAAAGAATATGAGGTGCAGAGCAAACCACAGTATCCGGACAGGGGCGAATCCGGTATGCTTTATGGAGATGGCGGATACATGTTTGTAATTGTTCCGGATAAAGAGGCAATAGGCGAAATCCGAAAGCTGGGACAGGCAGAGGTCAAAAATGTGTCGGAACGTTTTCAGTACCATGTGCTGGCAGATATCGATGGAGACAGCGAACAGAAAAAAGCATGTGCAAATGCTGTTTCAAAAGGCTTTGATGGGGAGGATATGATCTGTTTTTCAAAGACCAGTTACCGGGAGAGTCAGATGGAGATGAGCGGCGGTTTTCTGTTTCTGGGATTGTTTTTCGGAACGCTGTTTCTGATGATTACGGTTTTGATTATCTATTACAAGCAGATTTCGGAAGGCTACGAGGACAGGGAGCGTTTTCACATTATGACGAAGGTGGGAATGAGCAGAAAAGAAGTCAAAGCTTCCATCAACTCACAGGTGTGCACGGTATTCTTCCTGCCGATTGTGGTGGCGGTGATTCATCTGTTTGGAGCATTTCCGATGCTGGAGCTGATGCTGTCTGCTTTTAATCTGTACAATGAGAAGTTGTTTCTGATTTGTCTTTTCGGAACGGTAGCGGTATTTGCCATCATTTATTTTGTGGTATATAAGCTTACGTCCAAAAGCTATTATAAAATTGTTTATAAGTAAAAGCTGAAGCGTTTCTGAAATGCGGGCTCCGGATTGACAAATTTTTGTCAAAGTGTTACGATTGAGACATCAGAAAAAGTACATATCAGGAGGATTGATACGATGAGTGAATTTAAGAATTTGATACTTGATGTGGCTGATGGAATCGCAGTTCTTAAGATTTCAAGACCGGCTGCAATGAATGCGCTGAACAGTGAGACACTGGATGAATTGAATGTCTGCCTCAGCGAGATTGAGAAGAATGATGATATTAAGGTTGTTATCTTAACCGGAGGTCCGGATAAGAAGGGTAACGAGTTCAAGTCATTCGTAGCAGGAGCTGATATCGCAGAGATGGTGAACTTTACAGCACCGGAAGCTCGCGCATTCGGTATCAGAGCATCAGAGCCATTCTTTAAGTTACAGAATATGCGTCAGGTAACAATCGCAGCAGTTAACGGTTTTGCACTTGGCGGTGGATGTGAGATTTCCATGAGCTGTGATATCCGTATCGCAAGTGACAATGCAGTATTCGGTCAGCCGGAGTGCGGACTTGGAATCATCCCGGGATTCGGTGGTACACAGAAGCTTGCCCGTCTGGTAGGTATGGGACGTGCCAAGGAGATGATCTTCACCTGTGATAACATTGATGCCAATGAAGCATATCGTATCGGTCTTGTGAATAAGGTAGTTCCGAAGGAAGAGCTGATGTCAACCGCAAAGGCTATGGCAGCAAAGATTATTTCCAAGGGAAGCTACGCAGTATCTGTTGCAAAGGCAGCCATCAACAACGGATACGACATGGATATCAAGAACGCTGTTGAGATGGAAGCAAATCTCTTTGGTGTTGTGAATGATACCAATGACAAGAAGGAAGGTATGGGTGCATTCTTAGAGAAGAGAGCAGCCAACCTCACGGATTTCTAATATTTACATAATTTCAAAGGGCGCCGGTTCTTGGAACCGGGGCCCTTTTATGATACAATGTAACTATTCAGCCTATTATAAAGATAGGCAGATTCGTCATGCTTGCATGTAAGAAGCTGGTTATCTTATTCGTAAGGTGGCTCGAATAGAGTCACCGCCCCCAACATGAGCATTTTTAGTTCCGAAGGGACGAGAAAGCATTCGTAAAGAGTGCGGAAATGCGAATGCAGGGGGGCTGAACAGTTACGATAATTATTTTGTTAAAATCATAAAAGGAGACAGATTATGTGGGCATATGAAAGTGTTTTTTATCAGATTTATCCGTTGGGCTTCTGTGGAGCTCCCTTTGAGAATGACGGAGTGCAGGAGCATCGGATTGAAAAGGTGAATGATTGGATTCCACACATCCAGAAGCTTGGCGCGAATGCCATTTATTTTTCGCCGGTATTTGAATCGGATACCCATGGATACAATACAAGAGATTATACAAAGATTGATACCAGACTTGGTACCAATGAGGATTTTGCCAAGGTCTGTAAGAATCTGCATGATGCCGGAATCCGGGTGGTGCTGGATGGCGTGTTTAATCATGTGGGACGCGGTTTCTGGGCATTTCAGGATGTGGTCAGAAACCGTGAGAGTTCCCCGTATGTGAACTGGTTTTCCAGAATTGATTTTGGCGGCAATTCCAATTATAATGACGGACTCTGGTACGAAGGCTGGGAAGGAAATTATGATCTGGTGAAGCTGAACCTGCGGAATGAAGAGGTGATACAGCATATCTTTTCTGCCATCCGCGGCTGGGTGGAAGAATTTGACATTGACGGTCTGCGCCTGGATGTGGCATATTGCCTGGATCATGATTTTGTTCGCAGACTGCGGAAGTTCTGCGATGAATTAAAGCCGGACTTTTTCCTGGTGGGGGAGACATTGCACGGAGATTACAACCAGCTTATGAATGATGAGATGCTGCATTCCGTGACAAACTATGAGTGTTACAAGGGACTGTATTCTTCCTTCAATTCCATGAATATGTTCGAGATTAATCATTCGCTGCTGCGGCAGTTCGGACCGGAGAACTGGACACTGTATAAGGGAAAGCACCTTCTGTCTTTTGTGGATAATCATGATGTGACACGAGTGGCTTCCATTCTTACCAACAAGAAGCATCTGCCGCTTATTTACAGTCTTGCCTTTGGTATGCCGGGTATTCCGTGTGTGTACTATGGAAGTGAGTGGGGAGCAGAAGGAAAGAAGGAGGAGGGAGATCCGAATCTGCGTCTTTCTTATGAGGAACCGGAGTGGAATGAACTGAGTGATTGGATTGCAAAGCTTTCCGAGGCAAAGAAGACTTCGAAGGCCTTACAGTATGGCGGTTTTGCCTCTGTTGTCCTGACAAACGGACAGTGTGTATTCCTGCGGGAATATGAGGGGGAGCGTGTATATGTGGCAGTAAATGCGTCAGAACAGGAGTTTTTTGCAGGATTTGATGCAGGAACGGCAAAGGCTGTGGATCTGATTACCGGAGAAGAGGTTGCGTTAAACGGTGGACTGAATATGCCGGGTTACAGCGCATATTTCCTGAAAGTATAGAGATATGATAGAAGATTTTAATCTGATACAGATTATTGAACCGCTCCAGAGCTGGTTTTTAAATCATGCGAGAGTTCTTCCGTGGCGGGAAAATCCGCAGGCATATTATGTCTGGGTGTCGGAGATTATGCTGCAGCAGACAAGAGTGGAGGCGGTGAAGCCTTATTTTGCCCGCTTTATCGAGGCACTGCCGGATGTGCAGGCTCTTGCAGCGTGCCCGGAGGAGCAGTATCTGAAGCTCTGGGAGGGACTTGGATATTATAACCGTATCCGGAATATGAATGCCGCCGCAAGACAGATCGTGGAGGACTATGGCGGAGTGATTCCGGATTCCTATGAGGAGCTGGTTAAGCTGAAGGGAATCGGCAGTTATACGGCGGGGGCAATTGCTTCCATTGCGTATAACAGGCCGGTTCCGGCTGTGGATGGGAATGTGCTTCGGGTGATAGCCAGAGTGACGGCGGATGACGGAGATATCATGCAGCAGTCTGTGAAAAAGAAGGTGGAGAAGCACCTGCAGGCGCTGATGGAAGAACAGAGTAAAAAGGGCCTGGTGCCAGGAACTTTTAATCAGGCGCTGATGGAGCTTGGAGCGCTGGTCTGTGTGCCAAACGGAGAGCCGCACTGCACGGAATGCCCGTGGCAGAACTTCTGTGAAGCGCGGCTGCAGTGCCGCACGGAAGAGCTTCCGGTTCGCTCAAAAGCCAAAAAGAGACGAAAGGAAGCCAAAACTGTCTTTGTTATCAGGGACGGGGAGCAGATTGTGCTGCATAAAAGAGCACGCAAAGGACTTCTGGCAGGTCTTTACGAACTGCCGAACTGTCCCGGGCATCTGACTGCGGAGGAAGGACTGGAGTATGTCAAGAAGCTGGGAGTAAAGCCGCTTCGAATCCTTCCGCTCAGAGAGGCAAAGCATATTTTTTCCCATGTGGAATGGGATATGAAGGGGTATATGATTTATATTGAGGAAGCGGAGCAGCCGGATGAGAGTCTGATTTTTGCAAAAATAGATGAGGCGACAGAACGGTATGCAGTGCCGAGCGCTTTTTCCGCTTATTGGGACATAGCAAAAAGGATGCCGTAGCACGGCATCCTTCAGACTGTAGACAAAGTGGCTCTAGGGCGCAAACCCTAGAGCCATTTTTCTTCTTTGTAATCGTAGATTGTTTAAAATAAGTGAAAAAGATGATTTTAGAGTATTTTTGAGTCTCCATTCTTGCTTGATTTTTGCTAACTTTTTCAGATTCATGCACGCAAAAGTCAGC
>JAQXZD010000069.1 GCA_029227035.1 Lachnospiraceae bacterium | reverse complement strand
TGATAATTGCGGCAACCACAGCGACTGCGTTGCTCTTGATCAGCATGTATCCGAATTTGTATACGGCATAAGCAATGATTCCCATAAGCGCGGACGCGATAAATGGAATAATAAACGTCTTTTTGTACTCCTGATGATAACCACTGTATTTTGCCACGGTTCTCGCGTTTAAAATGCACATAAGAAGGGCAAAGAACATGTTTGCAATAACCACGGCATAGATGTTCATGCGGAAAAACAGCATGAGCACAATCAGCAGGAGCACATGGGCAACCAGTGCAATGACGGCATTGATGACCGGGGCGTTTAACCGGTTGATTCCCTGTAAGATACCGTTGGATAACGTGGACATTGCGTAAAATACAACAGCCAGCGCCCCCACCATCATCATGGTTCCTGCCATAGGTGCTGTCTCTGCCGTTCCCGGGAACAAAAGTCTGCAGATTGGTTCACCAAGTACACCCAGTCCCACGGCACACGGTACAGAGATTACCATGACAAAGCGCATGGCGGAATTAATCTGTCCCCGTACGGTTTCCATATCTTTTGAGGCAAAGGACATGGTAAGGGTAGGTACGGAAGAAGCTGCCATGGCAGAGGCAATGGAAATCGGAACATTGGTGAGAAGCTTGTATTTTCCGGAGAATACGCCCCACCACACATCAATCTGATGCTCGGAATATCCCTGAAGCAGAGCCACATTCTTAAAGATTCCCTGATCGATAATGCCGCTGATATTGTATACGGTTGTACTTAAAAGCACCGGAATAATGGTCAGAATCAGGACCTTCATGGTATAGGAAAAAGAACTGACCTTTACCCCGCGCTCCCGCTTCATGCGCTTCTTGAAGACATGCATATAAGCGAAAAATACAAACAGGACAAAAAGCAGTGCCGCAACTGCTCCGAGGTTGGTGCCGAGAGTTCCTCCGGCTGCACCGTAGGCAGGACCGTAATGTTCCGCATCTCCCAGGACGGCTCCGATTTTGGTACCGTAACCAAACAGAACATAAGCAGCCCAGACACTGACAATGGCATTTACAATCTGCTCAATAATCTGGGATACGGCAGAAGGCATCATGGTTCCGAGTCCCTGGAAAAATCCGCGGAGAACGCCAAGCACGGCAACCACAATCAGTGCCGGTCCCAGAATTTTGAGGGCAAAGACACTGTACGGGGTTTTTAAAATACTTCCGGTAAAAAATTCCGCACCGAAAAATACAACAAGTGCTGCGGCAAGCCCTGCAACGACTGCAAACAATAAAGCCCCCTTTAACACCTGATATGCCGATTTGAACTGTCCCTTTGCCACGCGCGCCGACACGGTCTTGGATACCGCCTGCGGCAGACTGTAAGAAGAAATAATCAATATGACATTGTAGACATCAAATGCGCAGGCATAATAGCTGATTCCCACATCTCCCAGAATATTGTTCAAAGGAATGCGATAGACCAGCCCGATAATCCTGCTGATAATAGATGCAATTGCAAGAATCGAACCTTGAACAAGAAAATTTGTTCCGTCTCTTTTTGTTCTGCTCATGTTTTACCTCAACGTTTCCTAGTGCTGAAATTCTGCCTCCGAAGCATAAATCGTATTCTTCGAAGCACGACTGTTTTCCACAATTTCTACCCATGTCCGGCCCGGATTTAACACAATTTCATTCCCGCTTTCGTCATAATAATGTGTAATGTCTGAGTCCGAGCTTCTGGTCCAGGTGATATTGATGGCTTTTCCGTTTGTGATGTATTTACCGATTCCGCCGGACAGATAATCAATATCCAGTGTTCCGTTGCCGGAATCCTTCAGCGAACTGTAACAGTTCTGGATAATGATGTTTTTGACGGCAAGCTGATTGCCGGTTGCCCCGTCAATCTGTTTTTCACCGAATTCATAGCGGTAATACAAACCATCTTTTTCATTGTATACAAACCACGGTTTTGCGTCAACATAATACATTTGTACAACTGCGGCATCCTCCCCACCGGAGAGAAGATTCGGGTTGTCCTCTGTGGTAAAACGGTAATGGGAAGTATAATCATTCGGCAGTGTTGTGGCATAGTCGTAAGCTTCCATTGCCTTTTTCATATCTTCTCCGGTGGTATACAGGTTATGCGGTGCTTTGCGGCTGTTGTCCCTGTAATAAAAAGCACCGCCCTTTCCCGTGATTCCGTCCACATTGTCCACAAAGTCACTGTTTAGCACGGAAAGTGCATATTTACTCTCTCCCGCATGAAAATAAGCGGCTCCGAACTCTTTTGCAAAATAGACATAATACAGACGGCAGCTTCGTACATTTCCAACCTTTTCCATTTTCTCATAATTCTGATAAATCGCCATCAGACGGGTAATGCCGCCCTCCACCGGACACTCGTAGATGACATCGGCATTTTCCAAGCCATACTGCGGCAGTGTCACATGGGTATTCTCAGTCATCACCGCAACCGGCCGGTTCCATGCCTGATCTTCATCAATCCATTCACCGGTATAAAAATTCCGCACCTGTCCTTCATGGGACTCGGTCTCGGTTTCCGTCTCCGTCACCAGTTCGCTCTCCGGTTCCTTCGGCACTTCAACAGGCTTTTCCTCTTCCTTTTTACAGCCCACACACAAAAGGGCTGTCATAAAAATTATGCACAGACCTGCAATTTTTCTCTTCATCGCTTCTCCTATCCTATCCCTGCTCCCGCAGTATATTCATTGCATTCAATATCTCCTTCTGCTTCGGTTCCATAATATCGGCATCCTCTTTTTCGATATGGTCATATCCAAACAGATGCAGCATACTATGTACAATCAGAAATGCAAATTCTCTTCTTACGCTGTGTCCGTAATTCTCGGCCTGCTCCAAGACCTTGTCCACGGATATGATAATATCACCCAGCATCACTTCGCCGGTATCCGGATTGAAATCATCATCGCTTTCGTTCTCCAAAAAGGAGAAATCTCCTGCCTTCTCATAGGACAGCATGGGAAAAGACAAAACATCCGTCGGACGATCAATCTGTCGGTATTCACGGTTTACGTTCCGGATTCCTTCATTATCCGTAAGAGTCAGATTTACCTCTGCCTCGTAAGGAAAATTTTCATGTGAGAGACAAAAAGCAACCACCTCGGAAGCAAGTTTTTCATATGTAAAATCAAAGGGTATCGGACACTCTTCTTCCAGATAAAAACTCATTACAATATATCCTCCTTTGCAAGATAATCCCGCACTTTTAAGAACTGGTTCATACTCATTCCGGATTTATCGTACATACCGGTGGATGAATATTCGTTCAAGGTCTGGTATATCAGCATATCCCTGTTCCACTGGCTCTTTCCGACATTTTTTTCCATGGCTTCCAGTTTGATAATGCTGGCATCAATCATCTGTACCAGTGCCGATTCCGGTGTGGACGGCAGGGCGTCTTCCCCGTAATACTCCGAGAGTATTGTGATTAACAGCTCCGGGAAACAGAGACTTTCCGCTTTTTTTATGGCATTCTCATTATACGGTTCGCCCAGCCAGCGTCCCATCCGGTAATAAAATCCGGCAGCCAGACACAGATTTTCATTGCAGCCGATTATTTTGGCGCACCGGTATGCAAGATCAGACACTTTTTTGGCGTGGGCATATTCCATTCTTGAAAAATGCTTCAACGCCTTTACCTCGGTGTAATCCTCGGAAACCACATCCAGAAAACGGTTGTCAATCTCTGCCTCACTCTCCTGCCACAGTTTTCCGAAAACAAAATAGGCAGTAATCATGGCAAGCACTCCGTCGACCAGATTGTAGAGAAACATGCTTGCCGTGACTTCCTTGTAAGAAAGATAGTAAAGGATGCCCGGAATCATCAGGTTTAAAAACAGTAAGAGAAGCGCAATCCACCTGCGGTATTCCTTCTCCTTTAATGCCTGTGAAAGTACGGCTCCCAAAAGAACCATAAGTCCGTAACAGGCAAGGGCATAAAAGCTCTGTCCTGCGGCAAGCGCCAGAAGAATGCTCAAAAACATTCCTGCCGACATGGCGATAACCACATTGGATACCGCACAAAGAAGAATCGGTATCAGAATTACCGGACGGAAAAATTCCGGCAGATACGTCATCAGATAAATAAACAGACAGCAGCAGGCATAAGTCAGAGCGTATCGGACAAAATTGGTCTGATTATTATTGGAAAATTTTTTCCGGCGTCTCTCATATTCCAGTTCAAATACATTGACCAGAAGATATATGACATCCAGAAACAAAAGACAGATCCATTCGTCTAAGAGCAGATGGCTTCTGGCGGCCAAAACAGCCGTAATTCCAAAGGTTGTAACGGCAATTGCCCCCATGGACAATCCCCGGTATAAGTTTATTGATTCTTTTTGATTCATTTTCTCTCCTGCCTGCTTGTCCTGCGTGTAGTATTCTGCTTCTTTTCGTAATCCTCATATGCCTGAACGATTTTCTGTACCAGCGGATGTCTTACCACATCCTTACTGGTGAGCTCGCAGATGCCAATCTCCTCCACCTTGCGAAGTACGCGAAGTGCCACATCCAGACCGGATTTTGTGCCCGGAGCCAGATCCTTCTGCGTTGCATCGCCGGTGATAACCGCCTTGGAACCGAATCCGATACGAGTCAGAAACATCTTCATCTGAGCAGGGGTTGTATTCTGTGCTTCATCCAGAATAATAAAGGCATTGTCCAGAGTGCGGCCTCTCATATAGGCGAGGGGTGCCACTTCAATCAATCCTTTTTCCATATTTTTCTGAAAGCTCTCAGCTCCCATGATCTGATAAAGCGCATCATACAGCGGGCGCAGATAAGGATCGACCTTGCTCTGCAGATCTCCCGGCAGAAATCCCAGTTTCTCTCCGGCTTCAATGGCAGGTCTGGTCAGGATAATCCGTCCCACTTCCTCATTTTTGAATGCGGTGATTGCCATTGCCATTGCCAGATAAGTCTTACCGGTTCCGGCAGGTCCCATGCCGAATACAATCATTTTTTCCCGGATATTATCCACATATTCTTTCTGCCCGATGGTCTTTGGCTTTACGGGCTTTCCGTTAATGGTATGACAGATGATGTCCTTGTCTATCTCCACCATCTGGTCACCTTTATGTTCCTGCAGCAGTGCCAGTGCATAATTGACATTCTGCTCCGTAATGACATTTCCGTTTTTGGACAACTCATAAAGCTGTCGGAATACTTCCTGTGCGCCCTCTGCGGAAGACTGATTTCCTATAATTTTAATCTGATCTTCTCTTACGACAATGGTGACGCCTAGTGCTCTCTCTATTTTTTTAATATTTGCATCAAACTGACCAAATACATTTGCCATATGTTCCGTTGCAATTCGCATCGACACTTCATTCAGACTCATCTGTCTTTTCCTCCTGCTCTATCTCTGTATCGATTGGATTTTTGAGTATTTCGGTGGGTGTCTGTCTGGTAATCTTTTTCCATACGGATATTTTTCCGTAGATATGATAAGAATCACCCATATCTTCCATCATAACATTTTTATCAAGAATTCGCACCCCATTATCTTCCAAATCCGCAATAAATTGTTGAAAATTGGAAAGCGCCTGCTCTTTTGCTTCCTTTTTGGAGAGGGTTTTTGTATATTTTTCTTTTTCCACATCCCTGATTTCCCCGGTATAAACCGGTAGATAAAAGCTTTGAAACAGACAAAGCTGACCGGTCTGCTCCGTTCTTTCATAATCTTCGTATTCTGTATACAGGCGTGGGGAGGTCAGTTGATAATCTCCAAAACGAATAAAAAACCGCCTGTGTTCCTGCCCGGTACTTTTGGATGCAATGGTCTGTTTGGGAATATCGTCGGTATAATCCAGGGTTACATAGCCATATACATCTGCATCCGCACTCTGATAAAAGTATTCCTTTACTTCTCCGGCGTCATCCAAAATCTCCTGTCTGGCACATACGAGGATATCTCCCGCTCTGACAACATCGCCCGCTTTTACGTTTGCAAGACCGCTTCGCGTAATGACGGAAGCTACTACGGCATCCTCCGTTGCCGTAAGGTCCATGCATACATTGTCATCTTCCGGAGGTTTTTCGGAAATTAGTTTCTCCTGAATGCTCACTACAAGCTTTGTTCCCTCTTCATAGACACTTGCCCAGATGACAGGCTCAAAATCCTGTCGAAGTGCCAGTTCCAGTGCATCATTATCAATCTCAAAGCGGCTGACGCCATAGACAATCTGCTTGCTCTCAAGATAATTCAGGATGGTTTCCCTGCTGATGGAGGAATTTCCCTTTACCTCAATTCGCCATATATGTGTGGAGAGCAGTCCGACACCTACTGCAATAAACACCGCAATTACAACAAACACTTTCCTTGCCCGGTAGCGGTATGCAAAAAACGGCAGTCCCCACCGCTTCTCCACACGAAGCCTTACTTTTGTCTTTCGAAGAATCGGACGAAGCTTATAGAAATCAGGCAGATAGATATTGCAGATGCAACACATGACATCCGTGTTTTCCAGTTTCCAGAGCAGAATTCCATGCCGTGTACAAAGATTCAGAAAACGGGAAACATTTTTTCCGCTTACCCGAATGGTCAAAAAGCCTCTGAAAAACCGATACAGATATGTCATCATAACAGGAAGGTAACACTTTCAATATAGCCGGTAATCTCCACCATATCACCGGAGAATTGCGGAATCAGAAGATTTCTTCCTTCCACCTGAATTCCGTATGCATGTGCCGCAATCACAATCGTTGAACTGCTGTATTTTACAATTCCCCTGTGATTTCCAATATGGAGCGTTCGGTTTCCTTCCATGGACAGAAGCGGCATCCCAAGAAACAGATCCTTTGGAAGCCCGAAACGTTCCACTATCTGCTCAGCTTCTATATTCTTTTTTGTTTTATCAGACTTACGGCTTTTCATATTTAACTATATGAAAAATCAACGAGTCCTATTCCGTCATTTGTGATAAGGCTCATGGTTCATAATACGGAAGGAACGGTATATCTGTTCCAGAAGAATAACCCGCATAAGCTGATGCGGAAATGTCAGCTTTGAAAAACTCAGCTTTTCATCCGCTCGGGCGAGCACTTTTTCGGACAGTCCCAGTGAACCTCCGATCACAAGACTGATATGGCTTTTTCCGCGGATTCCCAGTTGTTCCAGGTGCCGGGACAATTCTATGGAATCATATTGCCTGCCATCAATGGCAAGAGCAATGACGTAGCTGTCTTCCTTCACAACCTTTAGAATTCGCTCTCCCTCGCGGTTTTTTATCAGTTCCATTTCCGTTTCGGAAGCCTGTTCCTTCGTTTTTTCATCTGCAACTTCCAAAATTTCAAGATTGCAGTAACGGCTCAGCCTCTTGGAATATTCCGCAATTGCTTCCGAGTAGAATTTTTCTTTTATTTTTCCAACGCATACAATTGTAATCTTCATTTGACCATTTTACTATATTATGGACATTTAGGCAAATGGGTTGCGTTTTTCAGTAAAATACTGGTATAATAGAAGAAGTTACGAAATTACTTTTACAAGAGAGGTAATAAGATTGAAAGAATTACAAGAACGTATCCAAAAGGACGGTATCTGCATTAACGAAGATATCTTAAAAGTAGACAGTTTCATCAATCATCAGGTCGATCCGGTACTGATGGAGCAAATCGGACAGGAATTTGCCGAACATTTTAAAGATCAGGGGATTACAAAGGTTGCAACCATTGAGAGCTCGGGGATTGCGCCGGCCCTCATGACGGCACACAGCATGGGGCTTCCTCTTATTATTTTGAAGAAGCAGCCGTCAAAAGTGTTGAATGATCATCTCTTCCAGACAGAGGTTACTTCTTTTACCAAGGGAACCAGCTATGAGCTGACTCTTTCCTCTAAGTTTATATCCGAGAAGGATCATGTACTGATTATTGATGATTTTCTGGCAAATGGCGAGGCGGCAACCGGTGCGATTCGTCTGATTCGAAAAGCACATGCCACCGTAGCGGGAGTCGGTATTCTGATTGAAAAGTCTTTCCAGCCGGGACACGACAAACTGGTCGCTCAGGGATTCGATGTATATTCCCTTGCCCGTATCGGTCATATGGAAGCCGGAAAAATAGAATTTATCGAGTAAAACACCGAAGGGATGCTGACGCATCCCTTCTTTTTTGTCTCTATTCTTCCATATCTTCCTCATAATCCGGTGCATAATATACAAAATTTCCTTTGTAGACATCTGATACCAGATTGGTAGCATTATCGATAATTACCACGGCAAGGACATTGTTGCCTTCCGGAACCGTAATCGGCTGCGTATAGAGATTACTCTGGGCATTTGGTGTCGAACCATCCCAGGTGTAATAGGCACTGCATCCTTCCGGAACCGTAACGGTGACCGTTGTTTCCACACCGAAATCTCCACCGTCCGGTGTGACAATCGGCATATCCGGAGCCGGAATTTCTATGGTGTACTCTTTGGTAACAACATCACTGTAATATCCCTTTTTATTCATACAAACTGCCTGAATCTGATAAGTTTTGTTATTCTCATCCAAGGCAATCGGAGTGGTGTACATAACGCCTCTTGTAATCGGATCTGAACCGTCAAGTGTATAGAAAATGCTATACCCGTCTGCGGATGAAAGCATAAGCGTCTGAACTTCCTCATAAGTGCCGGGTTCCATACTGAAATTCGGTGCAACGATAATATAATCCGCAAATAAATCTTTCAGACTTTCATCCACCGCTTCGGAAAGTGCAACAATCGCATCCTTATTCGCCTGTTCATCATAGATTGCAATCAGCTTTTTACAGGCATCCTTATTCTTTTTGTCCATACGGATAACTTCCTGATACAAAACAAGCGCGGAATCGTAATCCTCTTCTTCCATATAAATGTCTGCAAGTGCAAGTCTTGCCTCAATGCTGTCCTTATTCAGAGTCAGAGCCTTTTGGTAGTAGGCAATTGCCTCTTCCGTATCTCCGGCTTTATAGGCCTTTTCCGCTAACCCTATCTGATATTCATAAGAATTATCATGATTGCTTTTGATTGCAGCTCCCAGAACAAGCAGAGCAAAAATCAGTACACAGACAATGCCGATTACCCCGGCAATAATCTTCATCTGCTTTTTCTTCTGTTCCTTTGGATTTCCCGGTTGCTTCCGGACAGTATTGGGATTCGGATTTTCGTTTCCGGCAGAGGCATTTTCCTCTGCCAGAACCTGCTTCAGATAATCATCATCAAACAGGTTATAATCCGGAACCATCTGTACTTCTTTCCCGCATTTGGAACAAAACAGGCTTCCATCCTTTAAATCTTCACCGCAATATATACACTTCATCGCTATTCCTTTCCTGTTCCCCCATAATTTTAGAAAAGTCCTGTAATGACACCGTCATGATCTACGTCAATGCCATAAGCTGCCGGCTTCTTCGGAAGTCCCGGCATGGTCATAATGGAACCGTTTACCGCAACCACAAAACCTGCTCCGGCCGATACATAGACTTCCCGGACATTGATGGTAAAGCCCATCGGGCGTCCCAGCTTCTTGGCATCATCCGACAGGGAATACTGGGTTTTTGCCATACAGACAGGGAAATTTCCCATGCCCATGTCGGTAATCCGCTTAAGCTCGCGCTCCGCTGCGGCAGAATATGTGACACCATCGGCTCCGTAGATTTCCTTTGCAACGGTTTCAATCTTCTCTTTGAGACTGAGCTCATCGCTGTATAATGGCTGAAAATCACTTTTTTTGTTATCCAGAGTTTCAATTACTTTCTGGGCAAGGGCAATTCCGCCCTCTCCACCCTTTTCCCAAACCTGGGAAAGAGCAAATTCACAGCCGCGTTCGCGACAAAATTCTTCCACAAAAGAAGTCTCTGCTTTAGTATCCGTAATAAATGAATTCAGTGTAACAACAATCGGCACATGATATTTCTGCAGATTCTCAATGTGCTTCTCCAAGTTGACAATACCGGCTTTTAATGCTTCCATATTTTCCTTGGAAAGTTCATCTTTCGGAACGCCGCCATTGTATTTAAGAGCACGGATGGTTGCGACAAGAACCACTGCATCCGGTTTCAGTCCAGCTTTGCGGCATTTGATATCAAAAAACTTCTCCGCACCCAGGTCTGCACCGAATCCTGCCTCTGTAATGACATAATCTGCCAGCTTCAAAGCGGTCCGGGTAGCGCGGACACTGTTACATCCGTGTGCAATATTTGCAAAAGGTCCTCCGTGAACAAGAGCCGGAGTATGTTCCAGAGTCTGAATCAGATTTGGCTTGAGCGCATCCTTAAGAAGCGCTGCCATAGAGCCGACTGCGTTCAGATCTTCTGCCGTTACCGGTTTGCCGTCAAACGTATAGGCAACGATAATGGCGGACAGACGCCGCTTCAAATCATCCATGTCCTCTGCAAGACAAAGAATCGCCATAATCTCAGAAGCAACTGTAATAACAAAATGATCCTCTCTGACCATTCCATCCATTTTATTTCCAAGACCGACCACAACATTTCTGAGCACACGGTCATTCATATCCAGACATCTCTTCCATACAATCTGTCTCGGATCGATACCGAGCTCATTTCCCTGCTGGATATGGTTATCCAAAAGAGCAGCCAGAAGATTGTTGGCAGAGGTGATTGCGTGAAAATCTCCGGTAAAATGCAGGTTCAGATCTTCCATTGGCACGACCTGGGCATATCCGCCGCCGGCAGCACCTCCCTTGATACCGAAACACGGTCCGAGAGACGGCTCACGAAGCGCAATCAGTGCCTTCTTCCCAAGCTTTCCAAAGGCTTCGCCCAGTCCGACTGTCGTGGTTGTCTTTCCTTCCCCGGCAGGAGTTGGATTAATTGCCGTGACAAGGACAAGCTTTCCATCAGGATTGTCTTTGGTACGTTCAATCAATTCATCGGATATCTTGGCTTTGTACTTTCCGTACAACTCCAAATCATCCTCCGCGATTCCAATGGACGCGGCAACTTCGGTAATTGGAAGCATCCTGGCTTCCTGTGCTATTTCAATATCACTTTTCATAATGAACCTCCTTCGTATGATACTATTCACTTTGTGTTAAATAGGTCTGGAGCTCCTCCGGAGACATCAGAACCTTGCGTGGCTTGGTTCCCTCTTCCGGCCCGACAATGCCGGCCTCCTCCAGTTGATCCATAATGCGCGCAGCCCGGTTGAAACCAAACTTCAAATAGCGTTGCAGCATACCTATGGATGCTTTCTCTTTATCTGCAATAATTTTGGCAGCCTCTGAAAAATAAATATCTCTTCCGTCATCCGTCTCATCGGAATCCGAGATGGAGATGCTTGTTCCTCCGTCGGAACTTTGAATATTCTCCATTTTCTGGCGCACATCATCATTATACTGTGCGGCACCGTTTTGTTTTACAATATACTCTACCACATCCGATACCTCTTTGTCCGACACAAATGCGCCCTGTACACGGACCGGCTTTGGAATACCCTGTGGATGGAACAGCATGTCTCCTTTTCCCAGAAGCTTTTCTGCACCGTTCATATCCAGTATGGTTCTGGAGTCAACGCCGGAGGTCACGGCAAAGGCAATACGGCTTGGCATATTTGCTTTAATCAGACCAGTAATTACGTTGACGGAAGGTCTCTGGGTGGCAATGACAAGATGAATTCCTGCCGCACGGGCCAACTGTGCCAGACGACAGATGGATTCCTCCACATCACCGGATGCCACCATCATAAGATCCGCAAGCTCATCCACAATAATGACAATCTGCGGCATCTTCTGTCCATCCGGAATCTCATTGGCGGCTACCTTCTCATTGTATCCGTTAATCTCCCGGACATTGGCCTGTGCAAACTTGTCATAACGCTCCGTCATCTCCGCAACTGCCCAATGCAGTGCGGCAGAGGCTTTCTTCGGATCTGTCACAACCGGAATCATAAGGTGCGGAATTCCGTTGTAGACACTCAGCTCAACAACCTTTGGATCGATCATAAGAAGCTTGACTTCATCCGGTTCCGCTTTATAAAGAATACTCATGATAATGGTGTTGATACAAACCGATTTACCGGAACCGGTAGCTCCCGCAATCAGAAGATGCGGCATCTTGGCAATGTCTGCCACCTTTGTTTTACCGGAAATATCTTTTCCTACCGCAAAACTGATTTTGGATTTGGACTGCTTAAATTCCGAAGACTCAATCAA
>JAQXZD010000068.1 GCA_029227035.1 Lachnospiraceae bacterium | reverse complement strand
GCGTCATCTACACGGCCATACTGTCCCTTAGCTTTTTCCCATGCTGTGTTAGGGTCATCACCTTTTTTGATGAAGTCAGTCATTTTTCCAAGAGAAACGAACTGATATCCGATTACTTCATTGTTCTCATCCAGAGCAATACCGGTTACATAACCCTCAGCCATCTCAAGGTAACGAACACCCTTCTCCTTGGTTGCGTACATAGTACCAACCTGAGAGCGAAGTCCCTTACCCAGATCCTCAAGTCCTGCACCAATTGCAAGTCCATCATCTGAGAATGCAGACTGTGTACGTCCATATACAATCTGTAAGAATAATTCTCTCATTGCAGTATTGATAGCGTCACAAACTAAGTCTGTATTTAAAGCTTCCAGAATTGTCTTGCCCTGTAACACCTCAGCCGCCATAGCAGCAGAATGTGTCATACCGGAGCATCCGATTGTCTCAACCAGTGCCTCTTCAATCACACCGTTCTTAACATTAAGTGACAGCTTGCAGGCACCCTGCTGTGGTGCACACCAGCCAACACCGTGTGTAAATCCTGAAATATCCTCAATTTTCTTGGAATGAACCCACTTTCCCTCTTCCGGGATAGGAGCCGGCTCATGCTTTGCGCCCTTTGCAACCGGACACATGTTTTCAACTTCCTTTGTGTAAATCATCTTAAGACTCCTTTCACATGTTAATTATATATGATAAACATTGTTATCATTCGACACACCACTCATATTTTTGCATATTTTTGCTCATAAGTCTAGTGGAAAATCATATTTTTATGTTCTTGGCACAATATTCTTTGCATCTTTATAAATGCATCCGGCCGGAATCACCCCTCTTACGGAGGAAAGCGGGTATACGCTTGTTCCCCTTCCGATTACGGTTCCCGGATTCAGCACACTGTTGCATCCCACTTCCACATGATCTCCCAGCATGGCACCAAATTTCTTAAGTCCGGTTTCAATTTTTTCATCCGTATCGTATTCCCTCACCGTCACGAGTGTCTTGTCTGATTTGACATTGGAGGTAATGGAACCTGCACCCATATGGGATTTGTAACCAAGAATGGAATCTCCCACATAATTGTAATGCGGCACCTGTACCGAATTAAAAATAATATCGTTCTTAATCTCCGTCGAGTTTCCAACCACAGAGCCCTTTCCGATAATGGCACTTCCACGGATAAAAGCACAGTGGCGGATTTCCGCATCTTCGTCCACAATCAAAGGACCGTTCAGACAGGCTGTCGGCGCAACCTTTGCACTTTTGGCAACCCAGATATATTCGCCTCTCTGCTCATATTTTTCGGGATCCAGCGTCGGCCCCAGCTTCTTGATATAATCGCTGATTCCTCCCAGTGCCTCCCACGGATAAGTAAATCCTGCCAGATACTCTCCGGCTATCGTCTGTGTCAGATCATATAAATTTGTTATTTTTGCGTTTTCCATCTTCTCTTCTATCCTTCCTTCTTTTCCGGTTCCTGTTTTTCCGGTTCCTGCTTCTCGCCCGGATTATCAAAATCAAAAGTAATCTGCCCGTTTTCATATTTCAGGCAGGCATCAAAGACATTGCCAGCTTTCGAGGTAAATCCCGCCACTTTCTCTTTCGTCTTCCCGGTAGTCAGGAGTTCCTCCATAACCGCCTCCGAAAGCTCTACCTTTGCCACGGTATGCCAAATCTTAAATCCACATTCACATTCGTAACGCCACTGGCTTTTCAGCAGAAGTTTGCCACAGGACGGGCACTTCAGACCTGACGGAACCGGCTTTGGCTTCTCCGGAAAATCAAACACAATATCGCCCTCTTCACTGAGCTTTAACGGTGCATCAAACTTCATTCCGGTCTTTGCCACAAATCCTTCAATGACATCGGTTTTTTTTCTTATTAAAAGTTCCTTTAACTGTGCCTCCTTGATTTTGACACTGGCGATTTTTCCAACCGCAAAGTTGCAGCTCTGCGGGTCATCCCGCCTGTGGTTCTCACAGACAAACCCAAAAGGTGCCACAAGAATTGCCCCACCGCACTTTGGACAGACAACGTCCTTAACCTTCTTTGGTTCCACATTGTCAAAATCAAATTTCAGGCCGGTCACCTTTCCGTCTTCATCACGGCTCAATGCCACACGCGCGTCAAACCGCTTTCCGTTTTTGGACTTAAATCCGCGCATGGTCTCCGTAATGCCATCCGTCAGAAGCTGTTTTACCTGCGCCTCTGTAAAGGCTTTTTCCGCCATCTTTCCAATGGAAAAACGGCAGCTTTTCTCATCCTTTGGATCATAATTGGTACATCCGTAGCCAAAAGAAGTTGCCACAATCTCTCCACCGCAGACCGGACACCGGACATCTTTGATGACCTTTTTCTCCACATGGTCAAAATCAAACTGCACGGAAATCTTTCCTTCCTCATCTTTATCCAGAATCAGACAGGCATCAAATTTCTTCCCTGCTTTCGACTTAAACCCCCGGATGGTATCCGTCTTCTTTTCCAAAAGAAGCTGTGTAAGCTGCGCCACTGAAAGCGTCTTCCCGGCAATTGTTCCAATGGAAAAACGGCAGCTTTTCTCATCTCCCGGCACGAAATTAACGCAACCGTAACCAAAGGAAGTCTTGCGAATCTGTCCGCCGCAGACCGGGCACTGCACTCCTTTCACAATCTCTGGCTCCACACTGTCAAAATCAAAAGCTATCGATGCTTTCCCGTCCTCTTCCTTTTCCAGCTTCAGACAGGCATCAAACTTCTTCCCTGCCTTCGACTTAAAGCCTCGGATGGTGCCGGTATGTCCTTTTTCCAAAAGCTCCTTTATCTGCTCTTCGGACAGCATCACACCCGCAATCTCACCCACATTAAAATTACATCCGGATTTATCTTTTTTATAATTGCTGCAACCATAGCCAAAAGGTGTCGTAACCATCTCTGCCCCGCAGACCGGACATTTTACCCCAATCTTGCGCCTCGCTCCTGCACCCCGTGCATTCTTGCCTGCAAAATCGCTGATACGCTCCGCCAGAGGTTCCCGGATATTCTGCTCTATCATTT
Source organism: Lachnospiraceae bacterium (assembly GCA_029227035.1). Classification (GTDB taxonomy): domain Bacteria; phylum Bacillota; class Clostridia; order Lachnospirales; family Lachnospiraceae; genus Roseburia. The sequence continues at coordinate 15,892 of JAQXZD010000068.1, read as the reverse complement.
TTTTGGTTTCCGTGCGTATAAAATCCTCCAGCTTATTCCGGTAATCCCAGAAATCCACGGTTCCCTTTGTAATCCCATCCAGTCCCTTTTCCCAGGAGGCGGTCATCTTCGGATTCAAAAGCGCAGGAACGGTCATGTTTACGACTTCATATACCATTTCCCCCAGATTTTCAGGGGTAAGCACCTGCGTCCTCTTGTTCAGATTCAGGTAATGGATACGCACCAGTTTTTTGATAATCTCCGCACGTGTTGCGGAAGTTCCGATTCCGGATCCTTTAATCTGTTCCCGAAGTTCCTCGTCCTCAATCAACTGACCTGCATTCTCCATCGCAAGTACCATGGAACCTGAAGTATAACGTTTGGGCGGAGAGGTCTTTCCCTCCCGCACACTGTAACCGCCAACAGATATGACGTCGCCGTTTTTGAGAGTCTGTGCCAGAGCAAGCAGAGCCTCCGGATCTGCCGTCTCTTCCTCCTCATTCTCCTGCTCGTCGTATTTTCCACCGGTCACCCGCTCCAGTCCACGGTCCGGATTGTTAGGATCATTCTTATCCTTCTTCTTCGGAATTCCCGCTATCGCAAGATAACCCGGGTTCTTTAACACCTTTGCCGAAGCAAAGAACTGTTCCGTTTTCTCTTCCACCGAAACCGCAACGCTAAGCTTAACCGTAGCATACTCTGCCGGCGGATAGAAAATACTCAAAAACCGTCTCACAATCAGTTCAAACACAGCCTTCTGCAGCGAGTTCAGAGAATTCAGTTCGCCAAGCTGTCCGGTCGGAATGATTGCATAGTGATCCGTCACTTTACTGTCATCCGTGTACTGCGTCTTTGCAATATTGGCATAGAGCTTCTTCTCCATGATTTTTTCCACAAAAGCCGCCGTCTTCTCATAACCCTTAAGACGGCTGATATTCTTGTAGATTTCCTTTGCCACCGCCGTAGACAGTACTCTTGCATCCGTTCTCGGATAGGTGGTCAGCTTCTTTTCATAGAGATCCTGTGCCACCTGCAAAGTTTCATCCGGGCTGATTTTAAAGCGCTTGGCGCACTCTGCCTGGAGCTCCGCAAGATTAAAGAGTAAAGGCGCGCGCTTTTTCGTTGTCCCCTTTTCTATGGACTGTACAACTGCCGGTTTGCCCTTTAAGCTCTCAATCAGCGATACGGCATCTTTTTCCTCTTTAAATCCGTTCTCCTTATACAGAAGCGGAGACTCAAAATACCGGGAACCCTCTACTGCCTTCCATTCGCCCACAATTCCGGCATCAGAAAATTTTCCGGCCACACGGTAAAAAGGCGTCTCCTTAAATCCACGGATTTCGCGCTCCCGGATCACCACCATTCCAAGCACACAGGTCATCACCCGGCCGACCGCAATGGCGGTATAAGAATTCGTTCCTGCGGCATTGTTTAAAAGATTTCCGTACTTGACAGACATCACACGGGAGAAGTTGATTCCCATTGCGTAATCCTCAATGGTTCTCATAATGCCGGATTTTCCGAGATTCTCATACGCAGACATTGGCTTTGCCTCCCGTATCCCGCGTAAAATCTCTTCCTCCGTCTGTGAATCAATCCACACCCGAAGTTCTTCCATACCTTCCCGGACGCCGCCGAAATTACGGATATTTTCCTCAATCGTCTGTCCTTCTTTTCCGGCATCACCTGCCCAGTATACCCGGTCAATGTCCTCCCGCATCAGCATGCCATGCACCACATCATACTGATGGCTCACATCTTTGATGACATCATATTTGTATTCTTTTGGAAGAAACGGAAGATCTTCCAGCTTCCATTTCTTGTATTTTATATCATAACTCTCCGGATAAACCAGACCTACAAGATGACCAACACACCAGGTAATGACATATTCCTGATTCTCGATGCAGCCATCCTTACGTCCGCTCACCCCGAGCACTCTTGCAAACTCCTGCGCCACGGAAGGTTTCTCCGTAATAATCAGCGACTTTCCCATAGTACCCTCGCTTTAAAGTTCATTCATGTCAATCAGCTCGACACGCGGATTCTTCTTGGCATACTCAACCAACTGCAAATCAAAGGATTTTGCAGAAAAAAGATAAAAATGTTCTGCCTTGATACGCGCTTTTTCCATGCTTTCCTGCATGTTTTTGACCATGTCCAGCGTAAGTCTCGGCTTCTCCCAGTTGCAGAGTCCCACAAGATTCCGACGGTCACTGCTCTGTGCAATAATGTCAATATTACCGGTCTTTCCAACCCAGGTTCCCATCTTGTGAATCGGAAACGGCACACGTCCCAACTGGTTCAACAGATACAGATACTCCGTACAGACATCCCGGAAATAACGGTTCATATAGGAATCCAGCTCTCCGGCAATATGGCGGTCATAGAACGCCGACGGTGTCAGAAGATACAAATCCGACATATATGGGAACACAAACTTAAACCAGAAATTTACATAGGTATCCTTAATCTGATATACACCTTTCTTGGTATTATCCCATCCGCCGGTCTCGATAGACTCGACCTTTTCCACAATGTCAAAATGGCTCAGATTCTTCATATATACGCTGATTTTTGCCCGGGAAAATCCGGTAAACAAAAAAATGTCGTTCAGCTTATTATGTCCCTGTGCAATCGCAGATAAAATGGTATTGTATACGGACAGCTCCCGCAATTCGGAAGAAATCAGCTCCTGCGCCCGGTCAAACAGATAACCGCCCTCCGTCAGAACCAGTCTGCAGATATTGTCCTTGAAAGATGTCCGCGGATTCCATGCTTCCATATATCCCGGCACTCCACCGATGGCTGCATAGATTTTGATGCATTCGCTGACCGGAAGCGACGGAAACTTCCGCACAATCTCCAGAAAATTCATATTTTCCAGCTTAATCTTTGCATCAATTTTCTTCTCATTCTCCGCAAAGCTGTCCTTCACTTCCTGCTCTGCCCACACAATGGAAGAAGATGCCAAAATAAGAAACACATCTCCCGTGCCCAATTGTCCGCTTTTCAGCTTCAGAATGCTCTTTAAGAAGCTCTCGTCCTTTTTCATAATATAGGATGCTTCATCAATGACAATCACAAGTTTTTCGCTGCCCTTTTCCTGCATGCAGTGAAAATATTCGTCATATGTATTCTCCTGAAACTGTACCTCAAACTGCCGTGCAATCTCCTCTCCCATCATCCTGCACTGGTCTGCCGCGGCTGCCTGTCTGCAACGATAATAAAAGCAGTTTTTATCTGCCGCAAAGGAACGGATTACCTGTTCCTTCCTGCAGTCCTTACAGCCGTACAGAAGAATCAACTGACTGCCCTCTTTCTCGTAAAATGTCTCCAGAGTCCTGATATCTGCATTCTTCACGTTCATTCATCTGCCTTTCTCTACATGTTTTCACTGTCGGAAATTATATCATATTTTAACTTCACACGCAAGTAAAGAGTCGCTTTGTAACTCTTTACACAAAAAAACTGCCGCATCAAATGCGGCAGCTTCTGTCATTGCTTCCTATTTCTTTGTGATATAACCCTGTGCCTTTAAAAGCTCTACGCAAAGCACTGCTCCACCTGCGGCACCACGAACCGTATTGTGGGATAAACCAACAAACTTCCAATCGTAAACCGTATCTTCACGGAGACGTCCGACAGAAATTCCCATGCCATGCTCAAAATTGACATCCTCGCTGACCTGAGGTCTGTTGTCCTCCTCCAGATACTGGATGAACTGCTTCGGTGCACTCGGAAGATTCAGTTCCTGCGGCACTCCGCTGTAATTTACCAATGCCTGAATCAACTGCTCCTTTGTCGGCTTCTTCTTAAACTTGACAAATACCGCAGCCGTATGTCCATTCAATACCGGAACACGGATACACTGACAGGTAATTACCGGGGAAGTTGCCGGAACAATCTCCTTCTTCTCATCATCCACATAACCCCAGATACGAAGCGGCTCCTTCTCGGACTTCTCTTCCTCGCCACCAATATACGGGATAATATTTCCAACCATCTCCGGCCAGTCCTTAAAGGTCTTTCCTGCTCCGGAAATTGCCTGATAAGTTGTTGCAACAACTTCATACGGCTCAAATTCCTTCCAGGCTGTCAGAACCGGTGCGTAACTCTGAATCGAGCAGTTTGGCTTTACCGCTACAAATCCGCGCTTTGTACCAAGACGCTCCTTCTGATACTTGATAACCTCCATATGCTGCGGATTAATCTCCGGAACTACCATCGGCACATCCGGTGTCCAGCGGTGTGCACTGTTGTTGGAAACAACCGGAGTCTCTGTCTTCGCATACTCTTCCTCGATCTTCTTAATCTCTTCCTTTGTCATATCCACTGCGGAAAATACAAAGTCAACCTGAGAAGCAACATTCTCCACCTCATTGACGTTCATAACGACAATCTTCTTCACTGCTTCCGGCATTGGAGTATCCATTTTCCAACGGTCACCAACTGCCTCCTCGTAAGTCTTTCCTGCACTTCTTGGACTTGCTGCAATTGTAGTAACCTCGAACCACGGATGATTCTCCAAAAGAGAGATAAATCTCTGTCCGACCATACCTGTTCCGCCTAAGATACCAACTTTTAACTTTTCACTCATTTCATTTCTCCTCTTATTATTTAGTATACACACATTTCGCAGCACACTGTCCGTCTGTCGCGTACATATGTCTTTATAGAAAATATCTTACTTGAAAACTCGTGAAATAGCAAGAAATAATCTGTACAAATTCCCGGATTATTTCCGAAAATATTGTCAAAATTACACAAATCTGTTTTTATCTTTCCCATTTTTCGGAAAGATACTTCTCCTCCTGGGCAATCACCTGTTCCATGGCTGTCTTGGAAGGTGCGCCGATGGTACAGCGCATATTCACGCAGGTCTCCATGGAAATGGCATCATAGACATCCTCCTTAAATACCGGCGAGAACTTTTGGAGCTCCTCAAGGCTCATATCGTCAATTGCAATATCTTTCTCAATGCAGTACAACACAATCTGACCGATAATTCCGTGTGCATCCCTGAAAGGCACTCCGTTCTTTACCAGATAATCTGCCGCATCCGTCGCATTGGTAAAACCGTTGTTGGCACTCTTACGCATAACCTCCCTGTTAAACCGGATGGTATCCATCATACCGGTAAACAGCGCAATACAGCCTTTTGCGGTATCCATTGCGTCAAAGGAAAGCTCCTTATCCTCCTGCATATCCTTATTATATGCAAGCGGAATTCCTTTCATGGTGGTAAGCAGGGACATCAACGCACCGTACACTCTTCCGGTCTTACCGCGCACAAGCTCCGCAATATCCGGGTTCTTCTTCTGCGGCATGATGGAGCTTCCCGTACTGTAAGCATCATCAATCTCAACAAACTGATATTCGTTGGAATTCCAGATAATAATCTCCTCGGAAAAACGGCTCAAATGCATCATAATGGTAGAAAGTGCCGACAAAAACTCAATCAGATAATCCCTGTCGGATACCCCATCCATACTGTTTAAAGTCGGGCCGTAGAAATCCAGAAGCTCTGCCGTATACTCTCTGTCCAGAGGATAGGTGGTTCCTGCCAGCGCGCCGGAACCAAGTGGACAATAATTCATGCGCTTATAGATATCATGCAGACGCATTCTGTCGCGCTTAAACATCTCAAAATATGCACCCATATGGTGTGCCAGCGTAATCGGCTGTGCCTTCTGCAGATGGGTAAAGCCCGGCATAATGGTCTCGGTATTCTCCTTCATAAGTCTCAGCAACACCTGCAACAGTTCCACCAGAAGCTCATCCGTCTCAAGAACCTGAATTCTCGTATAAAGTCTCATGTCCAGTGCAACCTGATCGTTTCTGCTCCTGCCGGTATGCAATTTCTTACCGGTATCTCCGAGACGGTCAATAAGATTTGCCTCCACAAAGCTGTGAATATCCTCATATTCATCCGTAATCAAAAGTTTTCCGCTTTCCACATCCGCAAGGATTCCGTTCAGTCCGTCCACAATGGCCTGCGTTTCTTCCTCCGTCAGAATTCCCTGCTTTCCAAGCATACGCACATGTGCAACGGAACCCTCAATATCCTGTTTATAAAACTTCTTATCAAACGAAATTGACGCATTAAAATTATATACAAGCTGATCCGTCTCTTTCGTGAATCTTCCTCCCCATAACTGAGCCATAATTTTTCTTCCTTTCTACTTGTTTATTTTAATGAACTGAGTCATCAATCAAAGATTGATGACATTGTAAGCTGTCCTCTCTCTCCCGCAGGGAATAGACACAGCCACAGTAATTCTGTCGATACATTCCGTATTCTCTGGAAATCTCCGTGGACTTCTTATAGCCGTCCTTCTTTTTAAAATCCGAATACAGATAGCGGACATTGTACTCCTGTTCCAGCCGGCTGCCGATTTCATTCAGCTTCTGTGCATTCTTAAGAGGACTGATGGACAATGTTGTCGTAAAGAAATCAAAGCCATGCTTCCCGGCATACTCCGCCGCCTCCCTGAGTCTTAACTCATAACAGGCAAAGCAGCGCTCTCCCCCTTCCGGCAGATGCTCCATACCCTGTGCCATCTCATAGAAACGCCTGGTGTCATAAGCCCCCTCCACATAATGCAGGGGATACTTCACCGGGAACTCCTGCACAAACCGCTTTTGTTCCTTCGCGCGCATCTCATATTCCTCAGGCGGGTAAATATTGGGATTATAATAAAACACCGTCACCTCAAAATACTCCGCCAGACAGGCAATGCAGTAAGAACTGCACGGTGCACAGCAACTATGTAAAAGGAGCTTCGGAACACGCTCCTTCGAACAGTTTTCCTGTATCAGCCTCTCCATTTCCTTCTGGTAATTCACCGTATTCACTTTCAGCCCTCATCTCACTTTTTTAAACAGGGAGTCCGCTGCCGGACTCCCCTGTCTCATTTCCTATTTATTGTTCCTCTCCCTTATCCAGAACGCGAAGTACTGCGGCTGCCGCCACATATGCTGCAATACACAACAGAATCGGAGCCACTCTTGCTGCAAGAACTCCCGCAATCACTTCAATCAGAATCACAACTGCGTGAAACCAGAGCTCTGCATTGTGAAGCATAACGGCAATACCGACTTCCAGAATCACCAGCACACACATAGCCACAACCGGCACCTTCCAGATACAAATCCCCAGTATAATCGCTGCCAGTGCCACAATAACAAATCCTGCCAGTGCAATCCATTCCTTTTTTTCCTTTAAAAACGCCTTTTCCATTTTTCACCTCTCATCTATGTTATGATACAAAAATTCCCCGCAAAAAGTTGCGGGGTTATCATAAGCCAATAAGGGGGCTCGAACCCCTGACCTACGCATTACGAATGCGTCGCTCTACCAACTGAGCCATATTGGCAAAAACGTACTTTAGTATAATAGCAAATCTTTTTCATAAAATCAACTGTTTTTCTTGCATTGTTTTCAAAATATGTTAGAATAACCTTGTTTGGTTTATTTTTAGTAAACAAAAAATCAATTATTACACGCAATCGAGGTGATCAATACATGGATATCGGACATCGGATGAAGGAACTCCGCATTCAGTTCGGGCTTACCCAGCAGGAACTGGCAGACCGCGCCGAGCTGACGAAGGGATTCATCTCCCAGTTGGAGCGCAACCAGAACTCTCCTTCCGTAGGAACGCTTCTGGACATTATCCAGTGCCTGGGCACGACTCCCGCAGAATTTTTTGCGGATACGGAGCCGGAGCAGATAGTCTTTCGTTCCGAAGACTATTTTCAAAAAACCGATGAAGAAAAACAAAACTGCATTGAGTGGATTGTCCCCAATGCCCAGAAAAACGCTATGGAACCCGTTCGCCTGACGCTCCGTGCCGGTGGGCGTTCAGAGGTCTACCTGCCCCATGAGGGGGAAGAATTCGGTTATGTCATAAAAGGAAATGTCCGCATCAGTTATGGCGGAAAAATGCAGAATGTGCACGCCGGGGAATCTTTCTATTTTAAGGCGGCAAAAAAACATTTTATTGAGAACACAGGTACAAAGGATGCGGTGCTGATCTGGATCACCACCCCACCAAGTTTTTAATCATAAAGGATAACTGACATGAGTAAACATTTAATTGAATTTATCGATATCTCCAAATCTTTTGGAAACCAGATGGTTCTGGATGAACTGAACCTCTATATCCGGGAAAATGAATTCCTGACACTTCTTGGTCCTTCCGGCTGCGGCAAGACCACAACCCTCCGTCTGCTGGGCGGTTTCGAGACGCCGGATAAAGGAAAAATCCTTTTTGACGGACAGGATATCACCACTCTCCCGGCCAACGAACGAAAACTGAACACGGTATTTCAGAAATATTCCCTTTTCCCGCATATGAGTATTGCGGAAAATATTGCCTTCGGCCTTAAAATTGCCAAGAAGAGCAAATCCTATATTGAAGACAAAATCAAATATGCTTTAAAACTGGTCAATCTGGAAGGCTACGAACACCGCTCCGTGGATTCTCTCTCCGGAGGTCAGCAGCAGCGTATCGCCATCGCCAGAGCCATCGTAAACGAACCGAAGGTTCTGCTTTTGGATGAGCCTTTGGGCGCACTGGACTTAAAGCTGCGCCAGAACATGCAGTATGAGCTGATTCGTCTGAAGGAAGAACTCGGCATCACCTTTGTCTATGTCACCCATGACCAGGAAGAAGCCCTTACCATGTCCGACACCATCGTTGTCATGAATCAGGGTTACATCCAGCAGATCGGTACCCCGGAAGATATCTACAACGAGCCGGAAAACGCCTTCGTTGCGGATTTTATCGGGCACAGCAACATCCTGGACGGCATCATGATAAAAGATGAGCTGGTGGAAATTCTCGGCGTGAAGATGCCTTGTGTCGACAAAGGCTTTGGCTGCAACAAGCCGGTGGATGTGGTCATCCGCCCGGAGGACGTGGAACTGGTAGAACCGGACAAAGGCGTCATGAACGGCGTGGTAACCTCATTGATTTTCAAAGGCGTACACTACGAGCTGGACGTCGAGGCAAACGGCTATGAATGGCTGGTACACACCACAAAATATGTTCCGGTTGGAACTCATGTGGGAATCTCCGTCATTCCGTTTAACATTCAGATTATGCACAAACCGGAATCATCCGATGAAAAGGCGGTGGCGATTGATGAGTAAACTAAAAAAACAACTTCTCGCCGGTCCGTACTGTATCTGGATGATTGGTTTTATCGTACTTCCGACCATCATGATTCTTTACTACGCATTTACCAACAGCGACGGCGGATTTACCTTGGAATACATTGCTTCCATTGCCAACGAGACCAACCGCAAGGCGATGGGGCTCTCCTTAAAGCTTGGGATTATCTGTACCATCATCTGTCTGGTACTCTCCTATCCGCTGGCTTTGATATTGAACAATATGCAGATTAAAAATCAGGGGCTGGTGGTCTTTATCTTCATGCTCCCGATGTGGATGAACTTCATGCTCCGCATCCTTGCGTGGAAGCTGCTTTTGTCCAAAAACGGTGTAATTAACAGTATCCTTACCTCTCTCGGATTGTCGCGCATCAGCATCATCAATACGCCAGCCGCGGTGGTTCTCGGTATGGTATACGATTTTCTTCCGTTTATGCTGCTTCCGATATATAATTCCATGACACGGATTCGGAAGGACTGGATTGACGCTGCCCGCGATCTTGGGGCAAACAATATTACCATCTTTTTTAAGATTATTCTTCCGCTCACCGTATCCGGAATTATCAGCGGTATCGTCATGGTATTTGTTCCATCCCTGACTTCCTTCGCCATCTCACAGGTACTTGGCGGCGGACACGTTCTGCTGATCGGAAATGTCATTGAGCAGGACTTCATGCAGGGCATGCAGTGGAACGCAGGAAGCGGTCTGTCCTTCGTACTTATGATTTTTGTCCTTGTCAGCATGGCTCTTGTCAATGCTTTTGATAAAGAAGGGGAGGGAACTGCCTTATGCTGAAAAAATTTGTTTCCAGATTTTATCTGTTTCTTATGTTTGCGTTTTTGTACCTGCCGATTATCGTGCTGATTATTCTGTCCTTTAACGACTCAAGAACCCGCGTCAAGTGGGGCGGATTCACATTCCGGTGGTACAGTGGCTGTTTTCAGGATGAGAAGATTATGTCTGCTTTTGCCACTACCCTGCAGATCACCTTCCTGTCCGCCATCATTTCCACTTTAATCGGAACGCTGGCGGCGATCGGCATTGCCGCAATGAAGAAAAAAGCGCAGACCATCTATCTTGGTGCCACCAACATCCCGCTTTTGAATGCGGATATTGTGACCGGCATCTCCATGATGCTTTTATTTGTCAAATTCATGGATCTGGGATTTGTAACGGTATTGGTTGCACACATTACCTTCAGCATCCCCTATGTGATATTGAATGTGCTGCCCAAATTAAAGCAACTGAACCCGAGCACCTACGAAGCTGCACTGGATCTGGGCGCTTCTCCGCTCTATGCTTTTTTCAAAGTGACCTGGCCGGAAATCCTTCCGGGTGTATTCTCCGGCTTTATGATGGCTGTTACCATGTCTCTGGACGATTTCAGCATCACCTACTTTACAAAGGGTGCCGGTATCAACACCCTCTCCACCATGCTTTACACGGAGCTTCGAAAGGGAATTAAGCCGGAACTGTACGCACTCTCAACCATATTGTTCTTTGCGGTCCTGATTCTGCTTTTAATCGGAAACATCCGACCTGCAAAGACAAGCAAATAAATCATATAAAGGAGACGAAAATGAAGAAAAAAATTTTATCCCTTACCTTAATTATGGCACTGACCGCATCCCTGTGTGCATGCGGCAGCGGTTCCTCCGCAAAAAAGGACGGACAGACGCTCACCGTATTGAACTATGGAAAATACATAGACGAAAGCGTCATCAAGGACTTTGAAAAAGAAACAGGAATCACCGTTCACTACGAGGAATACGAAAGTCCGGAAGAAATGTATACCAAATATAAGGCAGGCTCCATTGACTATGATGTCATCTGTTCTTCGGAGTATATGGTGGAAAAGCTGATTAACGAAGGGGAAGTCCTTGAAATGGATTATGAATCCATGGATAATTACAAAAATCTGGATACCTCCATTCTCGACATGGCAGCTTCCTATGATAAAGACCACTGCTATTCCGTTCCATACTTTTACGGCACGCTCGGACTGCTCTATAACACAAACGAGATCAGCCCGGATATTGTATCAAGCTGGGACTGCTTATGGGATCCTACTTACGAGGATGAAATCATCATGGAGAACTCCGTGCGTGACACCTTTTCACCTGCTTTGATTTCCCTTGGATATTCCATCAACGAGACCGACGAAAGCCATCTGAAAGAAGCTCTGGCACTTTTGAAAAAGCAAAAGGATGACAAAATCGTATACGGCTATTATGTGGACGAGACCGCAGATGCCATGATTGCAGAAGAAGCCAATATCGCCCTCTGCTACTCCGGTGAAGCTGCTCTTGCCATGGACGAAAACGAGAACCTTGCTTACTCTGTTCCTGAGGAAGGTTCCAATCTCTGGATTGATTCCTGGTTCATTCCAAAGTCCTGCAGCAATCAGAAAGCGGCACTGCAGTTTTTAAACTATCTGTGCAAGGATGATGTTGCCCAGAAGAATTTCGAGTATGTGGAATATGCTTCCCCGATTACCTCCGTTGTAGAGAATCAGGATGCTGAAGTTCTTCAGAATGAAGCCATCAATCCAAGCAGCGACACCATCTCACGCTGCACGCTCTTCACCGCTTTGGATGACGAGCAGAGCGCCGTCTACACCAAGCTCTGGCAGGAACTCCTCTCCAATTAAGAAATCCGGCTGCCCTCAACAGGCAGCCGCTTTTTTCATTATTTTTTCCGTGAAAAGTGTTTGCAATCTCACCTAAAACATGGTAAAGTAAGTGCACACCCATTTATTTTCATATCCCATGCTTGCAAAGGAGAAGCATGAGTTATCAAAATTTTTTATTCAATATCAAAGCACAGTTAACCCGTCTTATCGACAAAGACATTACCCTGAACATTCAGACAATTACAAAGAATAACGGAACACACTACGACGGACTTGTCCTGTTAAATCCGGAGTACAATATCTCTCCCACCATCTACCTGCAACCCTATTATCACCGTTTTCTAAACGGCGTCAGCATGGAAGAAATCTGTGAGGATATTCTCGCCACTTACCGGAAGCATCTCCCGGAGAAAGACTTTGACACCACGCTCTTTACGGATTTTGAAAAAGCCGCCCCACGGATTGTGATGCATCTGGTGAATTATGCCAAAAACGAGACGCTCCTGCAGCGTGTCCCTCATTTCTGCTATCAGGATCTCGCCATTATCTTCTATTGCATGCTGCATGCAACCGATGAAACCCAGGCAAATATCCTCATTCACAACGTCCATCTTGACATGTGGAAAACCGATAAGGACACCTTGTATGCGCTTGCAATGGAAAACACGCCGTCTCTTCTTCCATGGGAACTTTCCTCCATGGGGGAAGTACTGCAGGAATGTCATATGCAGGAGGAATTTCCCCATGACGAGATTCCCATGTACATTCTGACCAACCGGTACCGCACCAACGGTGCTTCCGTAATCCTCTACGAGAACCTTCTTGCGGAGATTTCCGAGCGCTTTGGCAAGGATTTAATCATCCTGCCAAGCAGCATCCACGAAGTCCTTCTGCTCCCGACAGACGCTCTGGAGGAAAACGAGCTGACACAGTATACCGCCATGGTGCAGGAAGTCAACGAGACGCAGCTTTCCGATGACGAAATCCTGTCTGACCATGTGTATTATTACAGCAGAAGTAACCAGTTTATCTCGTCGCATACCGGATTTGTACCTCTGCTCTGCCGGGAGGCTCAGGCCGGGTATTGCTGATGAAATGCCATGTGTAACAAAAACCCCTTTACCGGAGTTCCGGTAAAGGGGCTTTCCTATATCTCACAAAGTTTATCATACAGTTCTTCATAGGAACGGATGGATGACTTCCACGAGAAATTCTTATCCATCGCTCTCTCCATCAGTGCACTCCATGCTTTCTTCTGCTCCTTGAAAATATGGTATGCATATTGCATCACAAATATCATCTCATGTGCATTGTAGTTGGCAAATGAAAAACCGGTTCCTTTATTTTCATATTCATTATATGGCTCAACCGTATCCTTAAGTCCGCCTGTCTCACGCACAATCGGAATAGTTCCGTAGCGCATGGCAATCATCTGGCATAAACCGCACGGTTCAAATAAGGACGGCATCAGAATCGCATCCGATGATGCGTAAATCATCTGGGAAAGTCTCTTATCAAAACCGATATAAGAGCGGACCTTATCCGGATATTTTCCTTCGTAATAACGAATCATATCCTCATAGCGTCTCTCCCCTGAGCCTAAAAATACCAATTGTATATCCATCTTTGACAACAATTCATCCATGGCAAAATCAATCAGGTCGAATCCTTTTTGTCTTGTCATCCGGGACACCATACCGATCATAAACACATCATCTCTTACCTCGAGTCCCAGCTCCTTCTGAAGTGCTGCCTTATTTCGTTTCTTTCCCACAATCGCATCCTTTTTCGTGAAGTTCACGGAAATGTAAGGATCTGTCTGTGGATTGTATTCTTCATAATCAATTCCATTCACAATTCCATAAAGATGATCCTTTACGGAATTCATAAGTCCGTCCAAGCCCTCACCGCCTTCCACAGTGGCAATCTCATTGGCATAGGTCGGACTGACTGTTGTAACTATATCGGAGTATACCACACCGCCTTTCAGATAATTGGCGTTGCCGTATGACTCCAGCTTATCTGCTGAAAACAATCTCTCCGGAAGGCCTGTAATGTCCATCACCTCTCGAAGCTTCCATCTTCCCTGAAACTGCATATTGTGAATGGTATATACCGTCTTAATTCCGGCATAAAAAGCATCATCCCCATAAACAGTCTTCAGATAGACCGGCAACAGTCCCGTTTGCCAGTCATTGCAGTGAATAATGTCCGGTGCAAAGTCAATAAAGGGAAGACTCTCCAGTACCGCCTTGGAAAAATAGGCAAATTTCTCAACGTCCTCATAAATATTGTTATATGGAGATGGTCCTGCAAAATAGAATTCATTATCAATAAAGTAGAAATGAATCCCCTTATATTCCGACTCAAATATTCCGACATACTGCTTCCGCCAGTTCAGGTGAACATAGAAATGGCAGACAAAATGAAGCTGTGAAAAAAAGCTGCTGTCCATGCAGGCATACTTTGGAATGACTACACGCACATCATATTGCTCCCTGTCAAAATATTTTGGCAAAGCTCACACTACATCCGCAAGACCTCCGGTCTTGACGTTAGGAACAGCCTCGGATGAAACTAACAGATTTTTCTTCATATACAATCCCTCTATTATTTAACCTTCATCTGCAAACGTATTCTGTCTGTAATCAGAGCAATAAATTCCGAATTGGTTGGCTTCCCTTTTCCATTGTTAATCGTATACCCGAACAACTCATCCAACGTGTCCATCTTTCCCCTGCTCCACGCAACTTCAATAGCATGTCTGATTGCGCGTTCCACACGGCTCGGAGTTGTCTGGAACTTCTTGGCGATTCCCGGATACAGAATCTTGGTAATGGAATTGAGCATGTCCATATCATTCACCGACATAATAATGGCTTCCCGTAAGTACTGGTAGCCTTTGATATGTGCGGGAACACCCACTTCATGAATAATCTCTGTTACATCCTCTTCTAAGGTTTGCTTGGTGCATAAATCCGCACGCTCATACCCTGCTGTCCTGCCGGAAACCGATGCATTCTTCTGTCTGAGCACCGTCTTGATACGGTCGAGAACCACTTTCTCATCAAAAGGCTTCATAATGTAATAATCTGCCCCTCTTGCAAAAGCATCCTCTGTGACACGCTCATTGCAGACAGCGCTGACCATCATGAATGACGGCTTGCTCCTAAGCGTATGGTCATTGCGAATCTTGTCAAGGACTCCGAGCCCATCCAGCTTTGGCATAACGATATCCAGAAGGACAACGTCCGGCTCTTTCTCCTTAATCAAATGATATGCTTCTTCTCCATCCTTTGCGGTTCCAATCAAGTGGAGTTCCTCATCCTGGGAAATCAGCATCCCCAGTGCTTCCCTCACCACTTCATTATCATCTGCGATTGCGACATTTAGTTTTTCCATATATGGACCTCCTAGATGTCAAATTCAGTCAGATATAACTATAATCGGCTCCCACGAGCGAATTTTGTCGAAGTTTGTTGATAAATACCATATTTACTATAACACATCTGCGAGGATTTGACAAATAAAAGAAGACCGGTATTAACCGGCCTCCTCAAACTGTGAATTATATAAATCTGCATAGAATCCGTTCTTTGCAAGAAGTTCCTCATGACTGCCCTGCTCGACGATATCACCGTCCCGCATCACAAGAATCACATCCGCATCGCGAATAGTGGACAATCTGTGTGCAATGATAAAGCTGGTACGTCCCTTCATCAGGTTATCCAGCGCCTTCTGGATACGAACCTCCGTGCGGGTATCCACGGAAGAAGTTGCCTCATCCAGAATCAGAATCGGATTGTCTGCAAGAATTGCCCTTGCAATGGTAAGAAGCTGCTTCTGTCCCTGTGATACATTGCTGGCATCCTCATTCAGCTCCATCTGATAACCGCCCGGCAGTGTCTGGATAAAATGATGGGCATGTGCTGCCTTAGCAGCCTCAATAACTTCCTCATCCGTGGCATCCAGCCGGCCATAGCGGATATTTTCCATAATCGTTCCCTTAAAGAGCCAGGTATCCTGAAGCTCCATGCCAAAGGCATCCCGAAGTTCGTGGCGGTTAAACTGACGGATATCGTGACCATCCACAAGGATT
>JAQXZD010000067.1 GCA_029227035.1 Lachnospiraceae bacterium | reverse complement strand
ACGTAAAGCCCCGGTTGATCATGAAATCTCTTGCATAAGAAATAACTGCCGAATGAATTCTTGCAATATCTCCCATCAGATAATAGAAACCGTTACCTGCCACGCGTCCTGCCGCATCCAGATCAATTCCGTCAAACCGCTCCATAATGTCTGTATGATACGGAATCTCAAAGTCCGGAACCACCGGCTCTCCGAATTTCTCAATCTCAACGTTACAACTGTCATCCGGTCCGATCGGAACGGACGGATCTATGATGTTCGGAATGGTCATCATAATGCTTGTAACCTTCTCGGAGAGTTCCTTCTCCTGGGCTTCAAGCTCTGCAAGACGCGAAGCATTGGCGGCAACCTCTGCCTTTACTGCCTCTGCTTCATCCTTCTTGCCCTGTCCCATCAGGGCACCGATCTGCTTGGAAAGCTTGTTTCTGCTTGCCCGAAGCTCATCCGCCTCTGCCTGGGCTGCACGGGCTTTTGCGTCCAGCTCGATAACTTCATCCACCAGCGGAAGCTTTTTGTCCTGAAATTTTTTCTTAATGTTCTCTTTTACAATATCCGGGTTCTCCCGTAAAAACTTTAAATCTATCATGTCACACCCTCGATTCCTCCGAACACTTTTAACGTAACGGATACTTGTCCGTCAATGTCCGGATAATTGCCTTGGCATCTTCTACTGCCGGCTCGCCCTTCTTGATAATCATTGCGATTGCCTCTGCCACCTGATCAAAATCATCCTCCTTCAATCCTCTGGAGGTTGCTGCCGGAGTACCCAGACGAATTCCGCTTGTAACGAACGGCTTCTGCGGATCGTTTGGAATTGTATTCTTATTGGCAGTGATATGTGCACTGTCAAGCAGCTTCTCTACCACTTTTCCGGTCAGCTCATAAGGTGTCAGGTCCACCAGCATCAGATGATTGTCCGTTCCGTCGGACACAATCTTGATATCACGGGCCTGCAGTCCCTTGCAGAGTGCCTGTGCATTCTTTACAACCTGTGTCTGGTACTCTTTGAATTCCGGCTTCAGCGCCTCTTCAAAGCACACAGCCTTGGCTGCAATCACATGCATCAGAGGTCCTCCCTGAATTCCCGGGAAGATTGCCTTATTGAAGTTATACTTTTCGTTCACTTCATTGCTGCACAGAATCATTCCGCCTCTCGGTCCGCGAAGTGTCTTATGGGTTGTGGTAGTAACCACATGTGCATACGGAATCGGACTTGGATGAAGTGCTGCGGCAACCAATCCTGCGATATGTGCCATATCCACCATAAGAACTGCTCCGACTTCGTCTGCAATCTCACGGAACTTCTTAAAATCAATGGTTCTCGCATAAGCAGAAGCACCGGCAATAATCATCTTCGGCTTGCATTCCTTTGCGATCTCCAATACCTTATCATAGTCAATAAATCCCTCATCATTTACGCCGTAAGGGACAACATGAAAGTAAGAACCGGAAAAGTTAACCGGTGAACCGTGTGTCAGATGTCCGCCGTGATCCAGGTTCATACCCATGATGGTGTCCCCCGGCTTCAGGATTGCAAACTGTACCGCCATGTTTGCCTGTGCTCCGGAATGTGGCTGAACATTTACATATTCGCAGCCAAACAGCTTCTTCGCACGTTCTCTCGCAAGGTCTTCCACAACATCCACACATTCACATCCGCCGTAATAACGCTTTCCCGGATATCCTTCGGCGTACTTGTTGGTGAGAACGCTGCCCATGGCTGACATTACCGCCGGGCTTACCCAGTTCTCAGAAGCAATCAGTTCAATGTGGCTGTTTTGTCTGTCAAATTCCGCTGTAATCGCGGAAGCAATCTCAGGATCTACTGCCTGAATGTCTTCAAGTGTGTACATATGATTCTCCTTATATTCTCAATCTTGGCATCTTCTGCCTGTTACCAACGATTATACCCGATTCCCCACGGGTTTGCAATGTTTTCCCGCTCTACTGCATATCGGAATACAATTTTTCTCTGAGTGCTAAGATATACGCAAGACTTTCCTCTTTTGCCACCATTTCCTTAACGGCTTTATCTCTTGTGGATATCTCAATCATATTTTCCTTTAAGTTACGCGGGCTTACCACCACGCGAATCGGTACTCCCAACAGATCCGCATCCGCAAACATCTGACCTGCACGAACGCCCTCTCTGTCATCATAGATGACTTCGACTCCACTTTTGGTCAGCTCCTCATAGAACTGATCCGCAACATTTCTAGTCTCCTCATCATCCGGGCGGATACAGCACAGATGCACTTCATACGGTGCAATGGAAATCGGCCAGATCGGGCCGTACTCATCATGCTTTTCCTCGCAGATGGATGCTGCCAGACGTCCGACGCCAATACCGTAGCAACCCATAATCGGATAGTGGGATTCGCCTTCCTTATCCACATACTGCATGTTCATGCTCTCGGTATACTTGGTTCCAAGCTGGAAAATGTTTCCGACCTCGATTCCTCTCTTGATGGTGAGCTTTGGCTTTCCGCAGCAAGGACAGATTCCTCCCTCCTTCGCCTTTGCGATATCCACATAAGTAACCTCGCCCAGATCTCTTTCCAGATTCAGTCCGGTATAGTGATAGCCTTCCTTGTTTGCTCCGGCAACCAGATTATCCACGCCCTTTAAAGAGCTGTCGCAGTAGAAAGTCACCTGATCGGAAATTGCATACGGTCCGATATATCCGGCAACCAACGGCGAATCTTCCATAATTTCTGCCGGATGCAGTGCCTCTCCCACCAGATTGGTCAGTTTTGTCTCATTGACTTCATAATCTCCTCTGACAAAGGCAACCACATAGGTATCATCCGCATTTTTCTGATATACCACAGCCTTGCAGGACTTTTTCACATCACTGTGCAGGAAAGTGCATACTTCTTCGATGGTCTTACAGTTTGGTGTTTCAATGCACGAAAGCTCCTGCTTTTCACCGTCCGGCTCATTGTTTACGATATTCTCTGCCGCCTCCATGTTAGCACGGTAATCACAGTTTTTACACAGTACGATGGAATCCTCTCCCACCTCTGTAAGCAGCATATATTCATGGGAAATGCTTCCTCCCATCATACCCGAATCCGAAGCAACCGTTACCACCTCCGGGATTCCCACCCGCTTAAAAATGCGGTTGTAGGCATCATAACACTTCTGATAATACTGCTCCAAATCTTCCTGTGAGGTGTGGAATGAATAGGCATCCTTCATGGTAAACTCTCTTACACGAATCATTCCTGCTCTCGGTCTTGCCTCGTCACGGAACTTTCTCTGGAACTGGTAAATCATAAACGGATACTGCTGGTAAGACTGTGCATATTCCCGCACAAGCTGAACCGCTGCCTCCTCATGCGTCATTCCCAGTACCATCTTTGAATGGTTACGATCCTCAAAACGCACCAGCTCGCTTCCAATACTTTCATAACGTCCGGATTCCTGCCAGATGTCTGCCGGCATCACAACCGGAAACAGAACTTCCTGCCCGTCAATGGCATTCATTTCTTCCCGGATAATATTCTCAATCTTGGAAGTAATTCTGCGAAGAATCGGATACTCCGAATAAATTCCGTTTCCCACATACTTCATGTAACCGCCGCGCACCATGAGCGCATGACTGTCAATCACACAATCCGCCGGTCTCTCCTTAAATCTCTGTCCCACTAAATTCTTAAGCTTCATCTTTCTTTCCTCCTAAATAAAAAATCCTAAGCATCTAACGATACTTAGGACGAATTAAATCCGCGTTACCACCTAATTTCAGATATCCATCTGCTCTCTGCGCAAGCTGTGCCTGCCTGTCTCTGATAACGGTGACTTCCGGCAGAGATTTCCGTTCCAATCCTCGATTGTCCCAGTTTTCCTCTCTGCTGCTCCCAGACCGGTTCAATATCCAGACAGCTAAAGTCTCGCACCTGCCGACTTCTCTCTGTAAGCTCTGTAATATTTACTGTTTCTGTTCTACGCACTTATCAAAAAGTATACTCTCTATTTTCTGTCTTGTCCAGTGTTTTCAGGCAAAATATCGCAGTCCCACGCAGACTGCAATCTGTACTCCCAGAATTACCGGCATTCCCACCACAAAATACCAATGTCTGGTCTTATGCCGAAACACATACATCCCTGCCCAGGTTCCGATGCTTCCTCCCAGAAGACTTACCAGAAAAAACATCTTCTCCGGAATACGCCATTTATGCCGGATTGCCTTTTTCTTATCCACGCCCATCATAATAAATCCGATAAGATTTATTACTGTGATATATACAATCAGGAGTTGTGATACCTCACAACTCCTGTATAAGTTACCCATTATTTTTTCTTAATCAGCTTTCCTTTTCCAAGATGAAGCTTCATCGTATACCACAGACTTGCTGCGATAAAGATGGAAGAATAAGTACCGCTGATCAGACCAACCATAAGCGGCAATGCAAACTCACGAATGGAGGATACTCCAAAGATAAACAGGAGCAGTACCATTACGATGGTTGTTACTGACGTATTGATGGATCTGGACAAGGTCTGTGTCAGGGAACGGTTGGCAACCTCTGCCAGCGTCTCCGGCGTCTGCTTTCTGACACTGTGCATATTCTCACGGATACGGTCGAAAATGACAATCGTATCGTTGATGGAATATCCGACAATCGTAAGCATACATGCGATAAAGGTGCTACCGACAGAGATACGGATGAGCGCATATGCAGTCAGCATCACCAGCACATCATGTACCAATGCGATAATCGCACTTCCAGCAAAACGGATATCCTTGAAACGGAACCAGATGTAGAACAGCATGAAAATGCAGGAAACAACCACTGCAAGGATTGCATTCTGTCTCATCTCGCCGCTGATGGTGGAACCGATACTCTGACTTTCAATGGTGGACTCGTCCACTCCGAATTTGTCCACAAGCATCTGGTTCACTGCCTCACGTTCTTCCAGAGTCAGAGTCTTTGTCTTGATGGTAACAACATTGCTTCCGGATACGGTACTTGCCTGGATTGCCTTATCGTTAATGACATTTGCCACTTCCGGAACAATGGTATCCTCTACCTGCTCCACGGTATAATCCTTACCGAAGTCAGCCGAGATGGAAGTTCCTCCTACAAACTCAAGGCTGTAATTCAATGCATTATTACCGGATGCGCTGTACGCAATCATTCCCACAACTCCTGCAACGATAACTGCGATGGAAACTATGAACCATTTCCATCTGTGCTTCATAAAGTCGATGGTCTTGCGCTCTTTTGCACGGCCGTACAGCTTCTCGTTCCGGCATCCCACTGCATACAGTGCAAGATTTAACAATCTGGATACCACAAGGGCTGTAAACAGTGATACCACGATGGAAATCATCAGGGTATAAGCAAATCCCTTAACGGTTCCCGAACCAAGCCACATCAGTACAAGCGCTGCAATAAGGGTTGTAATGTTACCATCCAAAATTGCAGACAATGCCTTTTGATATCCTTCCTTAATTGCCGTCAGAACGGACTTTCCGTTTGCAATCTCTTCACGGATACGGGAGATGATAATAACGTTTGCATCCACCGCCATACCGATACCGAGAATAACACCGGCAATACCCGGAAGTGTCAATGTAATCTCAAAGAGATAAATCAGGGATACAACGATTGTTGTATAAATGCCAAGTCCCACAGATGCAACCACACCGGACAGACCATAGCAGATAATCATATAAAGCATTACGATAATCAGACCGATGATTGCTGCCTTAACACTGGAAGTAAGAGCCTTACCGCCAAGCTGTGCACCCACAACACTGGACTCCATCTCTTTTAACTCCAGATTGATGGCACCGACACGGATAAAGGTTGCAAGCTGTTCTGCTTCCTCATAATCCTTCTGTCCTGTAATCTGACAGTTACCGTCTGTAATCGGAGACTCTACGTTTGGTACACTGATGAAATGATCATCATAGTAAATACCGATGGATTGCTGATTCTGGTAAGCATTTGTGGAAGCTTCTCCGAAAATCTCTGCTCCGTCAGACTTAAGCACCAGATCTACAACCGGCTCCTTGGCACTGGTGGAACTTCTCTGGGAATAACCTGCCGTTGCCGACTTAACGTCATTTCCATCCAGAATTACGGAACCATCCGCAATCAGCTCATCAATACTCTTTGCCAGTTCATACTCTCCGGTAGAACTGTTGTAAGTATAGTTATCGTTTCCGTCCGCACCTTTTTGTACAATAAAATACAAAGATCCCGGACTTCCTAAATCCTCCAACACCGCGTTTGCATCATAGACACCCGGAATTTCAACCGTAATACGGTCATCTCCTACCGGATACACTGCATACTCGGTACTGTAGCTTTCTGCACGCTCTTCCAGCTTTGCCACAGTATCCTCGATATCTTTCTTGGATGGGTTCTTGTCCACAATCTGATAGGTAATGGACACACCACCGGAAAGATCCAGTCCCAGTTTGATACCCTCGGACTCTTTCTTGTTGTCAGTATCTGCCTGACTTGTGCTTGTCGCTGACATAATCGTTGTCGTAAAATATCCCAGACCAATCAAGCAGGCCAGGATGACAGCGATAATAACGACGCCCTTACTTTTTTTCATCTCTGTTTCCTTCCTCTTTTAAATTTCCGCTTCAGCGGCTTTTATCATAATCGCACACTCGATACGTTTCTTCTGAAGCTCACAGCCCAGATCATAAGCATCTGTAATGCTTCCGTGAAAATTGTACGAGTTTGCGGCACATCCACCACTGCAATAGAAACGCGCAAAACAGTTACGGCACTTTTCTTTTGCATAGACATTGCAGCATTTGAACTCATCGCGAAGCTCTGTATTGGTTACACCGTCCCGGACGTTTCCCATTAAAAAGTCTTCATTTCCTACGAACTGATGACATGGATACAGGTCTCCCCACGGTGTCACCGCAAGATATTCCGTTCCGGAACCACAGCCCGACAATCTCTTATAGACACAAGGACCGCCCTCCAGATCAATCATAAAATGGAAGAAATTGAAATCTTTTCCTTCTTTTTTTCTGCGAACCATCTCTGCCGCAAGCTTATCGTATTCTTCAAAAAGTACCGGAAGATCCTCTTCGGTCAAGGCATACTCATCCTCCGGCTGTGCCACAACCGGCTCCACAGAGATCTGCTTAAATCCCAGATCCGCCAGATGAAGTACGTCCTTGGAAAAATCCGTATTAAAATGTGTAAATGTACCGCGCACATAATATTTGCCCTGATGCCGGCTTTCCGCGAACTTCTGGAACTTCGGAACAATCAGATCATAGCTGCCTGCTCCTTTTCTAAATGGACGCATTCGGTCATGCACTTCCTTACGTCCGTCAATGCTCAACACGACATTATCCATCTCTTTGTTGGCAAATTCCATGATATCGTCATCCAGAAGCACTCCGTTTGTTGTAAGCGTAAAACGAAAATGCTTGTCATGGAGCTTTTCCTGCTCCCGTCCGTAAGCCACCAGTTGCTTTACCACATCAAAATTAAGAAGCGGCTCGCCTCCGAAAAAATCCACCTCAAGATTGCGACGACTGCCGGAATTGGCAATCAGAAAGTCAAGCGCCTGCTTTCCTGTCTCATAAGACATCAGTGCCCTTCTTCCGTGATACTCGCCCTCCTCTGCAAAACAGTATCTGCAGGCAAGATTACAGTCATGGGCAATATGAAGACAAAGCGCCTTAACAACGGTCGGGCGCTTCTTAAAGTCCATAATCCGCTCTTCGTATATATCTTCCGTAAAAAGCTCGCCCTGATCCCGAAGCTGCTTTACTTCCTCCAGTGCCTCTTCAATCTCTGTCTGTGGATATGTATCTTTCAGTGCCTCACGGATTTCGTCCTCCGTATGTTCCTCAAACAACGCAATCACATCATAGGTCACGTCATCTACCACATGAATTGCGCCGGAATTGACATCCAAAACAATATCATAGCCGTTGTTCTTATACTGATGAACCACTACAATATTCCTCTCTTTCACCACATAAAAAAGCCGCCCCCGGACATTCTGTACCTATACTATGTCCGGGAACGTATTCTCATCAAAAAACTAACGATACTGCTCGCAAGTCTGGTTTCCAACTGTGCAGGAAGTCTTGCATGCAGACTGACAGGATGTCTGGCACTCGCCGCATCCACCCTTCTTAACAGTGTTCTGTAACTTTCTTGTATTTAAGGTCTTTACATGTTTCATCAGAATCTCTCCTTTTTCTTCTTTATTCAGGTAATAACCTGTCTATCTTTGCTATTATAGCACAGCATGAGAGATATGCAAAGAGTTTTTTTATCTTCTGCGAATTCCGCCCAAGGCTCCGCTTCCCACGCACAACAACAGAATCGGCCAATGAACGGAGGTTTCTGCCGCCAGAAGAAGAACCAGCAAAAAAAAGAGTCCTCCAAGTCCTGCTCCCAGAAGCGCCGCCTTCTTACAATGCAGCCTGCCAAACAGTTTTCCTCCGATAAAGCACGGAAGAATGTATCCTGCCATAAGTCCCGCCCTGATGACTTCTGCGGAAAAACGCATGTGATAAGAAATCCACGCCCACAGGACAAGAAACAGCCCTGTCAGCAGACATACCGCCAAAAAGATTCCGGCAAACACCCATCCGGTCCGCTTTTTCTTTCCGATATCCGCCTGACTCTCCAATCCTTCCTGCTCCACATCCGGCCTCCCACACGATTCATTCTGCATTTCTATTCTATGTGAGAACATCCGGATTATTCATTTTTATAACTCGCAGTTGTTCACCGTCCGTGGAAACGGAATCACATCCCTGATATTCGCCATTCCCGTCAGATACATAACGCAGCGCTCAAATCCCAGCCCAAAGCCCGCATGTCTGGTCGAACCATATTTGCGCAAATCCAGATAAAACTTATAATCCTCTTCCTTTAATCCCATCTCCTGAATTCTGGCAAGAAGCTTTTCGTAGTCATCCTCCCTCTGGCTTCCTCCGATACTCTCTCCGAGTCCCGGAACCAGACAATCCACTGCTGCCACCGTTTTGCCGTCCTCGTTCAGTTTCATATAAAAGGCCTTGATTTCCTTCGGATAATCGGTGACAAACACCGGTCTCTTGAACACATGCTCCGTCAGATAACGCTCATGCTCCGTCTGCAGGTCACAGCCCCAGGATACCGGATACTCAAATTTATGATTGTGTTTCTTTAAGATATTGATTGCCTCCGTGTAGGTGACGCGGGCGAAATCATTACTGACCACATTTTCCAGACGATTCAGAAGCTCCTTGTCCACAAAACTGTTAAAGAAAGCCATCTCCTCCGGCGCATTCTCCAGCACATAGCGGATAATATACTTAAGCATGCTCTCCGCAAGCATCATATCATCTTCCAGATCCGCAAAGGCAATCTCCGGCTCAATCATCCAGAACTCCGCAGCATGTCTCGTCGTATTGGAATTTTCCGCCCGGAAGGTCGGACCGAAGGTATAGATATTCTTAAACGCCATGGCATAGGCTTCTCCGTTCAACTGTCCGGATACGGTAAGATTTGTAGGTTTTCCGAAAAAATCCTTACTGTAATCCACCGTCTGGTCTTCTTTTCGCGGAGGGCAGTCCAGATCCAGTGTGGTAACCTGAAACATCTCCCCTGCTCCCTCACAGTCACTTCCGGTAATCAGCGGTGTATGCACATACACAAAATCTCTCTCCTGAAAAAATTTATGAATCGCATAGGCACAAAGAGAACGCACACGGAAAACCGCCTCAAAAGTATTCGTCCTCGGACGAAGATGCGAGATGGTGCGCAGGTATTCGAAGGTATGACGCTTTTTCTGAAGCGGATAATCCGGTGTGGAAGCTCCTTCTATCTGAATCTCTACCGCCTGAATTTCAAACGGCTGCTTGGCTTCCGGTGTCGGAATCAACTGTCCTCTTACAATAATTGCCGCACCCACATTAATCTTACAGATTTCCTCATAATTGCTGAGTCCGTCTGCATAGACCACCTGAATCGGCTCAAAAAAAGTTCCGTCATTCACCACGATAAAACCAAAGCTCTTGGAATTCCGGTTGCTTCTCACCCAGCCGCCGATTTTAATCTCCTGGTTTTCATATTTTACAGTATGACGAAAAATATCCCTGATATTGACAAGCTCCATCCTGCACCTCCATCTTCAACTTACTGTTCTGTCTGTGCCTCTGCCTTTTTCTCTGTCACCTTTGCATTCTCTGAGACAAAGGTAACTGCCTTATTTACACGGTATAACTGGCGAAGTACCTTCTCTCCGTCCTCTTCATTTCCGTTACCATAATACTGGTACACGTCCGCTTCCGTCGCACCGTCACCCTTTGCGCTTACCAGATAGTCAAGAAAATTGCCGTAATCCTCTTCGTCCACCTGAATGTCCTCCAGGTCTGCAATTCTGCCAAACAAAAATTCATAGATAATCTGTTCTTCCAGCGCACTTTTCCATGTGGTGCGCATCTCTTCCACCGTGGTTCCGTTGGTAGCGGCATACTGCTCCAGAGTCTGGGAATCCGAACAATAGTCCTGAATAAAATTCGCTTCGTACTCTGCCAGTCTTGCCTGAAGATAATCCTCCGGCACTTCCACTTCACTGTGTTCCTTTACATAATCCTTTACGGCACTGTTGGTATCCTGCAAACGAGCGGACTCACACTGCTGCTTCAGATAATCCTTCACATAATCAATGAGCTCATCCTTTGTGGTAAGCTTCTCCTGCGTGAACGCTTCCTTTACCATATCGTCTGTCAGATTGTCCATGGTAACCGGCTTATAAATTCCTTTGATTTTGAACTTAAAGGTTGCAGGTTTTCCGGCAAGCTCCGTGGACTGGTAATTCTCCGGAAAAGTAACATCGGAACTTGCTTCCTCTCCCACTTTGGCGCCCATAAGTCCGTCTGCAAAACCATCAATATAGTTACTCTGACTGGTCACATCAAAATTATTGCTGACATCAAACATAACATCCTCTGCGGAGCCTCCCTCAAAAGCCTCGCCATCCGCATAGCCCGTATAGTCAATCTTGACATAATCGCCTTCCTGCACGGTATCCCTGTCCTTGACCTCCACTCCGGTAATTCCGTAATATGGAAGAATGGACATGATATTGTTTTCCACCTTCTCATCCGTCACCTCATAGTCCCCTGCGATGGTTACCTCAATTCCCTTATAATCGCAGAGCTTTGACACCTGCTTCTTCAGGTCAATGTCTATCTCGGAGCTGCTCGGTCCGTTATATTCTTCCTTGGCAATCTCCGTCGCCTGTGTATCTTCTGTCTTTCCGTTTCCGCATCCGGCAAAAGCCAGTACGCTTGTCATGCACAATAACAATGCAATTACTTTTCTTTTCATATGATAATTCCTTTCCTGCAGGTTCTTATTTTAAGGAACCCAGCTTCCTTAACATATCATATTTTGCCCTAAAATACAAACGCTATTATATACGCATTGATTTTTAAAACAAATTTTGTTACAATATACCTCAGCACAAACAGGGAGGAACTCAACGTGAGTAAATTAGCAATCGTATTAATCGTCATTGCGGTAATCTTAGTTGCCGCCATGATTGCTCTGTACTTCCTCGGCAAGAAGGCAGAGAAGAGAAAAGCCGAACAGGACGAACAAATCGCAGCAGCAGCACAGACTGTATCCATGCTGATTATCGACAAGAAAAAGATGCCCATGAAAGATTCCGGGCTTCCCGCTCAGGTATTGGAGCAGACTCCGAAACTGATGCGGCGCTCCAAGCTTCCGATTGTCAAAGCCAAGGTTGGCCCGAGAGTCATGACACTGATTGCTGACGAGCAGATTTTCGAAGACATTCCGGTCAAGAAGGAAGTCAAGGCAACCGTCAGCGGTCTGTATATTACCGCAGTACGCGGAATTCACGGTCCTATCGAAAAAGCGCCTGTCAAAAAGAAAGGATTCCGCGCTAAGATTCAGGCTAAGTATAAAGAAGCCAGCGCCCAGCTTGAAGCTGAAAAAGCCAAAGCCGGAAAGGAAACAAAAAAGAAGAAGAAATAACAAAAAGCTGCCAGCCGGCAGCTTTTTGATTTCCCTTTAAACCAGTTTAAAACCCTCATCTCTCCGCGGCGTTGCCTGAATCTGAATGTGGCAGTTCGCCAGATGCTCATTGTTAATCTCCAGCGCGTACTTTACATCCACTGCAAGCTTTTCCGCTTCTTCGGTCACCGCAATATGGTAAGCATTGATTCCCACCAAAAGACTTCCGTATGGCGTATAATAATAAGTCACATTCTTTTTGTCTTTTTCAAAAACCATATGTACATTCACTATGCCCCGCTTGGTCAGTTCCATGGAGTCATTGGATACCTTGATAATATTCTTTGTAACTTCCTGTTTTTCCTCAGACACCTCATCATAGAGAAGAAAATGTCTGCCATTTCGAAAATAGTACTCCCCCGGCGCGATTACCTCCGTGGTATCACTTTGATTGTCGTCTGTCACCTGCAGACCCTGAATGGAAAGCAGCACTTCCTTTGTCATGATTATTCTCCTTTGTCTTCCACTTCTTTACTTCATTGCTATGATACCTTTTTTATTGGAAATATTCAAGGAATTTGAAACGAACCTCTATATTTTCTGAGTCAAACACATCCTCATATTCTTCTTTTGTCAGTACTTCGCGAAGCGCTTCGTCTGCCTCCTCGCCAATCACCTCATAGACACTTCCCTGAAAGCACATATTCGGATAAAGCACGCACCACCAGTTGTGCCCCTCCCCTTCGCCAAGCGTCACCTGCAATGCCTCGTATTCCCCCGCCGGAAAGGTATAATTTCCATATGTTTTCACCGGAAAATCCACAGTTGCCAGCCTTGCTTTTGCCCCATAGGTATATCCGTTTTCTGCCAGTGTTTTCTCTGCCGTATGGACAATCGCATCCAGATTTTCCTCCACAATTTCTTCCGTCTCCGCAAGACTTTTTGCACCTTTCAGTTTCTTCTCCATCATCCGTCCCACTTCATCCCGCACTGTCTTCTTAATCTCCTGATCTTCATCACTGTCACTGTTTGCAAGGATATGAAACCGCAGAATCTTGTCCGCAATCTCCGGCTGAAGCGGATCCTTTTCCGGAGTCTGTATGTATGCCAGCGCACACAGGACAGAGATTACTGCAATTCCAAATAATAAAAACCGATGCTTCATTTTTCCACCTCTTATTGTTTATTCTTAGATATTTGACTGATTGCAAAATTACAGGAAATAATTGTTTTATACTATTTAGATATTTCGCAGGGGTGTATTTGTTTTGTGAAAGACAAAAATTGACAGTATCATGGTTCCATCAAATAGAAATAATAGCGTAAAAGTTTCATATTTATCGAAAATTATATAAAATCGTTCATGATACAAACTCGATTTTTGACTTGAACAAAATATAATGCACTCCTGCGAAAAAATGTAATTTTAATAAGATAATTGTTTTCATACAATTTGCTATCATGTCGTTATATTAGAAGCATTTCCGGTTTTCTACTCTTTATTCAATTTGTAACAATTTTCCCAGAGAATCACGCCATCCTCCACCTCAAGATATGGAAGTGAAACCGCCTTCATCCGATTCTCCTTTTCATCTATCAGCTTTCCGATATTAAAAAGCTCCACCTGTCGATCGGATTCATGATTCTGCAGATAACTCTCCAGATAAGTCCCCATATCTTCCGGCAAATCCGCCTCACACTCCAGCAAAGCATCCACATCTTCCGTCACACATACATAGGTGTTGCGGGGATAAAGTTCCGTATCTTTCAGATAAGAAAGCATTGCGTCATACTGCTTTTGATTTTCCAAAAGATCTTTTCCAATTACCAGTACCTTGAGATGATTGCAGTCTGTCTTCCTGCTCAGTTCCTCCTCATACAACCGGACACAGGACGCAAAACTGTCCCCGGTTGTCTTTGCCGCGTTCACCTTTGCTTCTTCCATATCCGTATTATCAGCCTGACTGAGTCCCGGAAAACCATAGAAAAACTCCACCTGTCCATCCTTGTAATCCACTGCTGCAAGCATCGGAAAGCAACGGTTTTCCAGCTCCTGTGCACTGCATCCCTGCATAAAAAACGCAAAAATCAGTATCACCGGAACCATCCATTTCCTGTAGTTTTTTCTCATACCGCCCTCCTGTTTTTTCTGCATTTTCCAATCACCAGCAAGGCTGCCGGCAGAACCAGAAGCAGCGGTCCCGCAACGCAGCACAGATAATTGATAAAGAACCCTTTCCACTCTCCGTACCGGAACAATTCCGCCACCACAAACGTCAAGCCCCATAATATCAGACCAGCCTTTTTTCCTGCAGGTTTTCCATCACATTTTCCCGGTTTCTGCAAGAGTTCCTTCCCGTAGAATAAAAACACACTCACAAATGCAAACAGCGTAAAAAACCAGATTCCAATCATAAACGCATCCAGTCTTTTTAAAAAACTTCCCTTCAGATGAATACTGCTCATCAGTGTAACCGCCGGATAACGCATAGTGGAAAGCGCCGTGCTTCCGAAAGTTCCCACCAATATCACATAGAGCACCGCAATGACAAAAACCGCAAACCAGAGCGCCCCGGCTGCTGCATAGCCCATTTTTTTCCAGTTATCCTTTTTCACATAAGCCGGGAAAAACAGAAACAGGAAAATCGGGGACAGGCAGAAAAAAACCGGCAGACTTCCTCCCGCCACCGCAGCCGGTTTTGCCCTGAAAAAGCCTCTGAGATAGTCCATGTCCATATCCCTTGCCGCCACCAGAAACATGACAAACAACAATACAAACAGCACCACAAACAAAACCTCATAAATCCGTGCCCGGCTCTCAATACCGCCGCTGACCGCATACCCTGCCACCGCCAGCACCAGTGCCAGAATCAGTGTATAGGATTCGCCCCGGATGAGACTTCTTTGCATGACATCCGAAAACATATAGGCTCCGTACCCTGCCATCCAGATAAAATGGAATATCAGGAAAAAAGTGACCGTCTTTTCAACCCAGACCGGAAGAGACTGCCGCATGAAGGAAAGCAAATCCATATCCATTCCACGCAAAACCCTCATAAGATACAAAAGATAAAGGCTTGCCAGCCCTCCGCCAATCAGTATGCTGAACAATCCGTCATTGCCGGACACTGCTGCCAGTTTTGCCGGCAACACCAGTGTGCTCTGACCGATAAAATCAAATACAAATAACCGGAATATCTGTCTTGTGGATATCTTGTCATTATCTGAAAACATTCCTATCCTCCTGTTTCTTTTTCAGGCGCACCCGCTCCCTGCGTCTGGCATAGACCGGTCTCCTGTTCAGGCTCTGCGCCGGTGCCCTGACAATAGAATCCCGTTCGTCATGATAGCCCGTCAGATCCGCTCCCACAAAAGGCATCAGATAAGGAATTCCGAAGCTCTTAAGTCCGGACAAATGAATCAGTATGACCAGAAGTGCCATCAGAAATCCAAAGAAGCCCAGCCATGCCGACATCACAATGACGAAAAATTTCAGAATCCGAAAGGAAAAAGCGAACTCTTCATTGGGAATAGAAAAGGAGCACAGTGCCGTAAACGCTACAACAATCACCACAATCGGACTGACCAGATTGGCATCCACCGCTGCCTGCCCGATAATCAGTCCTCCCACGATTCCTATGGTATTTCCCATGGCTCCGGGCAGACGCACCCCCGCTTCCCGCAAAAGTTCAAAGGAGAGCTCCATCAGTATGACTTCCAGCGCCGCCGGAAACGGAACCCCGATTCTTGCTTCCCAGAAGGACAGAAGAAGCGGTGTCGGTAAAATCTGTGTGTGAAAATTTGTCACGGCAAGATACAGCCCGGGCAGTGTCAGGGCAAAAAAGGCCGCCATGTATCGCAGGAGCCGTCCAAAAGAAGCCGCCGGAAAACGATTATAATAATCATCACTTGTTTTCAAAAAAGAATTAAAATCCGTCGGAAGAATCAATGCCTCCGGCGAATTATCCAATAGCAGCACCACTCTCCCCTCCAAAACCGCAAGCGCCGCCCGGTCCGGTCTCTGGGTAGTCTGAAACTGCGGAAAAGGAGAATACCATTTTTTCTCCGCGAGCTGCTCAAGACTTCCGGAATCCAGAACCCCATCTACCTCATATTCTTCAATTCTTTTTTTTATCTCCTGTAGCACGGAAGGATAGATTAAATCCTCCATAAAAATCAGATTGACACCGGAGTGGGAACGCAGTCCCACCTGCAATTCCTGCACCTTCATGCGTGAGGAACGCACTCTCTTTCGAATCAATGCCGTGTTGGTCTTAACGGAATCCGCAAAACCCTCCTTGGAGCCGCGTATTGCTTTCTCCGAATCCGGTTCCTGTATCCCCATACCCGGATATCCCTTATCCGCAATTTTCAGTGCTTTGGCATATCCGTCCACAAAGAGAACCGCATCGCCGGTCAGCATTCCCGCCGCCGCATCCTCCATATATTCATAGGGTGTCACATCCGAGATTCCCATTGCATTCCTGTCCAGTGCTGCATTGATCTGTTCCTCCGGTATCTGTTCCAGATAAGCCAGCGCCCGGCCAAGTGCCGTGGTTTCCAGAAGCATATTATCCACCGACACTTCAATATACGCAAGAAAGCACTCGCGCTTTTTACTGCTGCCGAGTGCCATCTTTTTCATTTTAATATCGGCGCAATCCGCAAAAATGCGCCGGTATTCCTCTATATTTTTCTGTAAATCTGTGGAAATTCTGATTTTGTTATCCTTCATGACAGTCCTCTTTCCATTCTGTTCTGCCACTAGGATTACCATTTCTGTTGATAATTATGCGCGGACTAATTCTGTCTTTGAATCACGGCTTTCACCGCAACTGCCTGATTCTTCACATGCTCATGCATGGCAAGGGTTGCTGCCTTCTTATCGTGCCTCCACAATCCCTCCATGATTGCCTCATGCTCCGCAATCAAAACCGGATAATTCTTCGGATCCTTTACATACTCTACCCGGTAACGATAAATCTGCTCTCTGAGATTGTTCAAAAGCGTAACCAGCTTCGGGTTGTCCGTTGCCTCATAGATCACATCATGGAAGCTGACATCCGACTCCGCAATCTTCTTCACATCCCCGGTTTTCGTGCTGGTCTCAAACGCATCCTTGACATCTGCCAGACGTCTGAGCTGTTCATCCGTAATTTTCTCGCAGGCAATCCTTACCGCCAGCTCATCCAAAGCCTCCCGGATTTCCAGCACATCCTCCATATCCTTCAAAGTCATCTTGGCAACCTCCGCGCCCTTTCGCGGCATGGTCACTGCAAGCCCCTCCTGTTCCAGCATACGGATTGCCTCCCGGATCGGTGTCCGGCTGACTCCCAGCTTTGCCGCAAGCTGAAGCTCCATAAGCCTCTCTCCCGGCTTCAAATCTCCTTTTAATATTGCCTCTCTGAGTGTATTAAATACGACATCACGCAATGGCAGATACGCATCCATATTGAGCGTCAAATCCTCTGTCATGGTTTCATCTCCATTCTTATTTCCTTCTGTTATTATATACCGTGGTAAGATATACCTGTCTGGCAAGACCGCTTCGTCGCATATCTGCCCGCGCTGCCTTTGCTTTCTCCTCATCCCTGAAAAGACCAAAAACGGTTGGACCGCTTCCGCTCATCATAGCTGCATCTGCACCATTTTCACACATGCGCTCCTTAATCTGCGCAATAGCCGGATAAAGCGGAATCGTAACCGTCTCGAGAAGATTTTCCATATGCGCGCAGATGGAAGCATAATCCTTTCGTTTAATATCCGCCGCCAGCACATCCATATCCGGGTGCACGGTTTGATTATCCAGTTTCAGGTTCTGATACACCAGTTTGGTGGAAACGGATACCGGCGGCTTTGCCACCAGTACAAAACATTTTACCATGGGCGGCATTGCCGTGAGCTTTTCGCCGATTCCCTCCGCCAAGGCGGTTCCCCTCATAATGCAGTAAGGAACATCCGCGCCAATCTGAACCGCTCTCTCCATAAGCTCCTTATTGGAAAGCCCCAGTTCAAAAATCCGGTTCATGCCATACATCATGGCCGCTGCATCCGTACTGCCGCCCGCCATGCCCGCCGCTACGGGAATCCGCTTCTCCAGATCCACAAGCACACCATCCGTGATTCCAAACTCTTCCATCAGCATCCTGCCTGCCTTGTACACCAGATTATTTTCATTCACCGGTAAATACGGCAGATTGGTCTGGATCTTGATTCCTCCTGTATTCGTCTTTTTGATTTTCAGCCGGTCGTACAGATGTATGGTCTGCATAATCATCCGCACTTCATGGTAACCGTCTTCTCTTTTCCGTACCACATCCAGCCCCAGATTAATCTTTGCCAGGGCTTTTAACGTAATCTCATCCATGTGTATTTCCTCTGTATTTTGTATACATTGATTGTATCACATTTTATACAATCG
Source organism: Lachnospiraceae bacterium (assembly GCA_029227035.1). Lineage (GTDB taxonomy): Bacteria > Bacillota > Clostridia > Lachnospirales > Lachnospiraceae > Roseburia. The sequence continues at coordinate 15,733 of JAQXZD010000067.1, read as the reverse complement.
GTCAAATTATAGCTGTTTTCATTTTTATTCTCTGCATTTTTTCCCGAAAAAATAAGTCAGAAAATAAATCAATGACGCGATAATAACAATCATCGGACCGGTTGCCACATTGGTGTAATAAGACAGAATCAGCCCCAGCACCCCGGAAAACACAGAAAATATCAGGGAAAACAGATGATATTCCCGCATGTTTACAGAGATGTTTCTGCTGGCTGCCGCCGGAAGAATTAAGAGGGCATTGATAATCAAAATTCCCACCCACTTAATAGACATCATGACAATCAATGCCACCAGGACCGCAAAAATATTATCCATCAGCCGCACCGGAATGCGTTTGCTTCCGGCAAGCGCCCTGTGGATACAGATTGCATTCATCCAGTTAAAACAGATTCCCCAGAAGATGATGGTAACGGCAAAGATAACCACAAGATAGATAATCTCCTGCTTCGTGATACTAAGCACATCCCCCACCAGAATTCCGGAATATTTACTGAAATTGCCGCCCTTGGAGAGGATCGCAAGTCCGATTGCCACGGAACAGGACGAAAATACAGAGATAATCGTATCGGTGGAAGCCGTACTTTTGCTTCCGATTTTATTAAGCAAAAGCGCAAATACCACCGCAAAAATCACCATTGAAAGATTGGTGTCCGGAATACCGCACACCACCCCCACTGCAATGCCCGTCAGTGCCGAATGGCCCAGCGCATCGGAAAAATATGCCATTTTTTTATTTACAATCATAGTTCCCATCAGTCCAAAAAGCGGTGTGATAATTAAGATTGCAAGAAACGCACTCTTCATAAAATCATAAGACAGCCAGGAAGTCCAATCAATCATTTTCCTCTTCCTCCTTTATCCATGCTTCCTCGTTTCCGATGGAGAAAATCTTCTCGAATTCAGGGCTTTCATACACTTCCTTTACGGTTCCCTGCTTTAAGATGGTCTTATCCAAAAGCACCACATGGTCTGCGTATTTTGCCACATAATCCAAATCGTGGGAAATCAGAATAATGGCCAGATCATAATGCTTTTTGAGATAATCCATGGTCTTAAAAAACAATTCCATTCCATTCTGGTCAATTCCGGATACCGGCTCATCCAAAAGCAGAAGATTCGGCTCATCCATAATCGCAAGGGATAAAAGCACGCGCTGAAGCTGTCCCCCTGACAGATTACACACCTGCTTGTCAATCAGATTCTCGGCTTCAAACACCCGAAGACTCTCCTTGATTTTTTCCGTCAGCTTACGGCTTTTCGGCAGAAAAACCGGATAACGGGATTCAAAACTTGCCAGCAGATCGTAGACACTCACCGGTGTATTTTTTTCAATATTGACCGACTGCGGGACATACCCTATCTTAAGCTTCTGCATCCTGCCGTCCTTGGTGTCACGGAATTCGATGTCTCCTGTGTGTGCCACGTCTCCAAGCATTGCCCGGATGAGGGTTGATTTGCCCGCTCCGTTTTTCCCGATTACGGCATTCAGCGAACCGCAATGGATGTGCAGGTTGATGTCCTCCAGCACCACCTGGTCATTGAAACGAACCCCCAGATGATTTACTTTGATACAGTGAAGCCCGCACGGACTGATAATCTTACGCATTCTGCTTCTCCCTTCATTCCCCTGACAAAAAGCACTGCTCCAGCAGGTCCAGATTCTTACTCATTCCTTCAATATAACTATCTTTCTCGTATTCGCCCCGGTTTAAAGGATTCAGATAAACCACCTTTACATCAGACTCTTTTTCCATCGTATCACCCATGCTTTTCCCATAGGTTTCCTCAGCAAAAATGTATTTTACCTGATCCCTCTCAATGGCGGCAAGCACATCCGATACTTCCCCTGCGCTGACCTGCCGCTCCTCGTCCAGATCCAGCACATGACTCACCTTCAGTCCGTAATCCTCTGCCACATAATCATATGCCTCATGAAACAACACCACCGACTGTCCGGCTGCCGCCTCTTCAATTTTCTGCTGTCTCTCACGAAGCGGCGCAAGCTTCTCAAGATAACGTGCCGCATTCTCTTTATAATAATCGCTTCTGTCCGAGTCCAGCCTGCCCAGTTCCTCCGCAATGGTCTCAATCTGTGTCTCATAAGCCGGGATGCTCATCCATACATGCGCATTTTCCTCGTCCCCGTCCAAAAGCAGCTCATTGTTCTTACTTGCCTCGACAATTTTCAAATTCGGATAACTTTTTGCCACCTCTTCCATAAAGGATTCGATTCCGCCGCCGTTAATTAGAAAAATATCGGCTGTTCCAAGCAGCTTCATGTCCTCCGGCGTCAACTGGAAATCATGCAGACATCCGGTCTGCGGCTCGCTTAAATTGACCAGCTTTACACCGGAAACATCTCCCACCACATTGTCTGCCGCTATGTACATGGGATAAAAAGAGGTTACTATCACCAGTTCCTCCTCTTTTTCATCCCCCTTCTGACTGTTGACATAGATATTCGTAAGTCCCATCCCCACCAGCAGAATTGCCGCAAGCATCACTGCCACAAATGCATATTTATTCTTCATCCTATTTCTTTACCTTCTTTTTCGCTGCTTTCTTTTTCTGCGTCTTCTTCGGAACCGGATGACCGCTTGCCTTCCAGCGCGGTTTCTTATCCGGCCGGCTGCTTTCCGGCTTCTTTTGCTTTTCCGCTTCCGCATCCTTCTCGGTGTCAATAAGCTCTGCCAGTTCTTCTATCAGCTTCCAGATTTCTTCCCGTCCGTCTTTTGTCTCCGCAGAAAACGGAATCACAATCGTATCCGGCTCTGCCTGCAGAACCTCGCGAATCATCTTCACATGAACAGGAATTTGCGCGCGCTTTAACTTATCGGATTTGGTGGCAATAATAATCGGTGCAAAGCCCTGATGCACCATCCACTCATACATCATCTGATCGTTTTCGGACGGCTCATGCCGAATATCAATCAAAAGAAATACCGCTTTAAGGCGCTTGGAGACATGCAGATAATTTTCAATCATCTGTCCCCACTTTGCCTTAATCTCCACATTTGCCCTCGCGTAACCGTATCCCGGCAAATCCACCAGATAGACAGCATCGTTCACATTATAAAAATTGATGGTCTGCGTCTTTCCCGGCTGTGCCGAGGTTCTTGCCAGTGCCTTCCGGTTCATAAGCGCGTTGATGAGCGACGATTTCCCCACATTTGATTTTCCGGCAAAAGCCACCTCGTTCAAAATGTTGTCCGGAATACTGCTGGTAATTCCGCATACGGTCTCCAAATTTACACTCTTAATGATCATGTCTGCCTCCATTTAGCAAATAAAGGCTGCTTCTATACAAAGGCAGCCTTTATTACCTGATTCATATGTTCCACCGGAAGAATCTCCATTCCTCCGATAATCTCTTCCGAGATTTTGCTCAAATCTTTCTCATTTTCTTTCGGAATACAAACTGTATTCATTCCGGCATTTTTTGCCGCCAGAAGCTTCTCCTTCAATCCGCCGATTGGGAGAACCCTGCCCCGCAGAGTAACCTCTCCGGTCATGGCAATATCTGCCCGCACAGGGGTACCCGTAATTGCCGAAAGCATTGCTGTTGCCATCGTGATACCGGCTGACGGGCCATCTTTCGGCACTGCGCCCTCCGGCACATGCACATGGATATCATTCTCCTGAAAGAACTCCGGCTTCACTCCATAATCTCCCATAACAGAACGGACATAACTGATTCCTATTCGGGCGGATTCCTTCATGACGTCACCAAGTTTTCCGGTAAGCTCAAGCTTTCCCTTGCCCGGCATGATGTTCACTTCAATCTCCAGTGTCACACCGCCTGCGCTGGTCCATGCAAGTCCCCGGACAATTCCAATCTCGCTCTTTTTATTTTTCTTGTCCTGACGGTACTTCGGTTTTCCGAGGAACTCTTCCAAATTGCTTCCTGAGATACGTATCTTATCCTGCTTTCCTTCATAAATCCGGCGCGCGACCTTCCGGCTGATTTCGCCCAGACGTCTCTCCAGATTACGCACCCCGGCTTCTCTTGTGTAGAACATGATGATGCTCCGGTATGCCTTATCCGTAATTTTAAGCTGTCCCGGCTTAAGTCCGTTCTTTTGCAATTGCTTGGCAAATAAATGTTCCTTTGCGATATGGAACTTCTCATTATCCGTATAACTGCTGACTTCGATAATCTCCATACGATCCCGCAGAGGAGCCGGAACCTCCTGCAGGGAATTGGCACTGGCAATAAACAGTACCTCCGATAAATCCACCGGAAGCTCTACATAATGATCCCGGAATTTATAATTCTGCTCGGCATCCAATACCTCAAGCATGGCAGAAGCGGTATCGCCCTTGTAATTGCTGCTCATCTTGTCAATCTCGTCCAGCAGAATCAACGGGTTCTTCACGCCTGCACTGCGAAGTCCTGCCACAATTCTTCCCGGCATGGCGCCCACATAAGTCCGCCTGTGTCCGCGAATCTCCGCCTCGTCCCGCACACCTCCCAGTGAGATGCGCACATACTCCTTATTCAAGGCGCGTGCAATGGATTTTGCAATACTTGTTTTTCCGGTTCCCGGAGGTCCCACCAGACACAGAATCGGGCTCTGTCCTTTCCCTGTCAGATTCCGAACCGCAAGGAACTCCAAAATCCGTTCCTTGACCTCGTCCAGTCCGTAGTGTTCCTCGTCCAGGACCTCTGCTGCATGAGTCAGATCCTTATTGTCCTCCGAGGTCTTTTCCCACGGAAGCTCCAACAGTGTCTCAATATATCCACGGCTGACCGTGCTCTCCGAATTGCTTCCGGACATTCCGCGAAAACGGCTGATTTCCTTTCGGATGCGCGCTTTGATCTCATCCGGCGCCTGAAGCTCTTCCAGACGCTTTTCATACTCCGCAGCATCGGATTCCGTATCCCCGGACTCTCCCAGCTCCTCCCGAATCAACGCAAGCTGCTCTCGTAATACATATTCTCTCTGGTGCTTTTCCACACGCGCCTGTACTTTTTTCTGAAGATCATTCTTGATGTCGAGAATCTCCGTTTCTTTCATGAGACGCAATAGCAGCACCTCATACCTGTCTGTCAGTGAAACGGCTTCCAGAATCTTCTGCTTCTCCGTGTACGGTATGGAAAGATTATTACCGATGTAATCCAGTAACTTTGACAAATCCGTGGCCTCGGTTACCCAGCGTATCACATCCTGACCAACCTTTCCGCGGACTCTTGCATATTTCACAAAGGATTCCTGCACGCTTCGAATCATCGCAGCAACTGCTTCATTCGGCAGATCATTCTCCATGATATCCTCGCAGGAAACTATTTTTGCCTCTATATATTCCTTTTCCCTGTCGTATTCCAGCAATTTTGCCCGACAGTTGCCCTCTATCAGAACCCGCACAATATCATTCTGCAGTCTGACTACCTGTCTGATCTGTGCAATAATTCCCATCTCGTAGAGATCTTCCGGTGCTGGATTCTCCTGCTCCACATCCTTCTGTGTCACCAGAAAAATCCGGTTATCCGCTTTCATAGCAGTCTCTACCGCCCGGATGGATGGTTCTCTGCTGATGTCAAAATGGGCAACCATCCCCGGCAAAATAGTCATACCCCGCAGGGCTACTGCCGGTATTATCAATTCATTTTCTTCCACTTGTATCTGCTCCCAAACTTTACGACGCAAGCTAACTGTTCACTTCCTGAACAGTTAATCTGCAAAAATCCATGAAAATCGTCTTCGACGATGGGATTTTTGCACTCCCTAATCACGTTCTTACGCTCTCAGCAGTAAATGCTTCGAGCTGTTCCAAGCTTTACGACGCAAGTTCCTTGTTCTCGTTATCCGGGTTTTCTGTGGCAGCGATTTTTGCTATCTCGCCAAGCTCCAGATTCTTCTCCACCAATTCCTTCGTGATAACACATCTGCTGATGGATTCATCGGACGGAATACGATACATGAGATCCAGCATAATCGTCTCCATAATCGCCCGCAGACCTCTCGCTCCGGTCTTTCGCTCCAGCGCCTTGTCCGCAATGGTCTCGATGGCATCCTCGTCAAATTCAAGTCCCACACCGTCCAGTTCAAACAATTTTGTATACTGCTTGACGAGAGAATTCTTCGGCTCCTTCAGGATACGAATCAAAGCTTCTCTGTCAAGAGAATCCAGAGATACCGTAATCGGTACTCGACCGATAAACTCCGGTATCAGACCGAATTTCACAAAATCCTGCGGCAGGGCACGCTTAAATGCATCTCCCACATTGATGTCGGACTTTGAACGTACCTCCGCGTTAAAACCGATGGAAGACGCATCCATACGCTCCTCCACAATTTTCTCCAGACCGTCAAAGGCACCTCCGCAGATGAAAAGAATATTGGTGGTATCAATCGGAATCAGTTCCTGCTGCGGATGCTTTCTTCCTCCCTGTGGCGGAACCGAAGCCACGGTTCCTTCCAGGATTTTAAGAAGCGCCTGCTGCACACCTTCACCCGAAACATCCCTGGTAATGGACACGTTTTCAGATTTCTTGGTAATCTTATCGATCTCATCGATATAGACAATTCCGTGCTGTGCACGCTCAACATCATAATCGGCAGCCTGAATCAGCTTCAGAAGAATATTCTCCACATCTTCTCCGACATAACCGGCTTCTGTCAACGTTGTCGCATCTGCAATTGCAAACGGCACATTAATCACCCTTGCAAGTGTCTGCGCCAGAAGTGTCTTTCCGGAACCGGTCGGTCCCAGCATCAGAATATTACTCTTCTGCAGTTCCACATCCAGATTGCCACCGGCCAGCACACGCTTATAATGATTGTACACTGCTACCGAAAGTACCTTCTTTGCCTGTTCCTGCCCAATTACATACTCATCCAGAAACGCCTTCAGTTCCTCCGGCTTCAGAAGGTTGATTTCCTCTTTCGGAGCCGGTTCGCTCTTATCATTAAAACTTTCCTCTTCAATAATCTCCGCACAGATATCCACACATTCATCACAGATAAAAGCTCCGTTCGGACCGGAAATCAGTCTTCCCACCTGATCCTGTGTCTTGCCGCAAAAAGAGCAGCGTATCTTTCCATCATTCTTTCCTGCCATAGCTCACTCCATATCTTTCACTAAAATTAACGATACCCCCGGCTTATCAGCCGGAGGTATTACACGCCTGAACACCCGGAGACTTACCGGTTTGTAATCACGTCATCAATCAAACCATACTCTGCTGCTTCCTGGGCTGACATGTAATTGTCACGCTCTGTATCGGCAGCGATTGTCTCATATGGCTTTCCTGTATTTGCAGCGAGAATTTCATTCAAACGCTTCTTGGTCTTCAAAATATTCTCTGCCGCAATCTGAATCTCTGTTGCCTGTCCCTTTGCTCCACCGGATGGCTGATGAATCATAATCTCTGCATTCGGAAGTGCAAAACGCTTTCCCTTGGTTCCGCCTGCAAGCAGGAAAGCTCCCATACTTGCTGCAAGACCGATACAGATTGTGGATACATCACACTTGATATACTGCATTGTATCGTAGATTGCCATTCCTGCCGTAACCACTCCTCCCGGAGAATTGATATACAACTGGATATCCTTGTTCGGATCCTCCGACTCCAGGAACAGAAGCTGGGCAACCACAAGGCTTGCTGTTGTCTCATTCACTTCTTCGCCCAAAAAAATGATTCTATCCTTTAACAGACGGGAATAAATATCGTAATTTCTCTCTCCTCTGCTGGTCTGTTCAATGACATAAGGTACTAAACTCATAAAAAAATCGCCTCCGTTTTAAAAGTGTAAAAGACCGGTCCTGTAAATTACGGACCAGTCTGTATACTAAGCAGTCACAGAATTATTCTTCTGTTCCGGCTTCTTCTGTCTCCTTGCTCTTTCTGCTCTTTGCCTTTGCTCTCTCTTTTACATTATCCATAACAAGATCTACTGCCTTTGTGATGGCAAGCTCACGCTTCATGGATTCCTTCTCTGCATCTCCCATGTACTCCTTGAGCTTATCTGCTTCCATTCCGTAATTTGCAGCCATCTTCTCAATCTCTGCATCGATATCTTCATCTGTTACTTCAATGTTCTCTTCCTTTGCAATCTGCTCAAGAACAAGACTGCTCTGGATTCTGGAGATTGCCTCCGGACGAACCTGCTCCTTTAAGCCGTCCACGGTAAGTCCTGAGAACTGCAGATACTGTTCCATGGACAGACCGCTCTGTGCAATTCTCTGTGCGAACTCATTGACCATGGTCTCGCACTGTGTATCAATCATTGCCTCCGGAAGTTCCATCTTGGACTTATCGATAATCTTCTGGATAGCCTCATCTTCCTTGGTACGCTTTGCCTCGTTCTGCTTGCTCTCTTCCAGTTTCTTCTTCAGGTCTTCCTTGTACTCTGCCAAAGTATCGAACTCAGACACATCCTGTGCAAACTCATCATCTGCCTCCGGAAGTTCCTTTGTCTTAATCTCATTAATCTTAACCTTGAATACTGCCGGCTTTCCTGCAAGCTCCTCTGCCTGATACTGCTCAGGGAAAGTCACGTTAACCTCAACCTCTTCACCGGAGTTCTTTCCGATAAGCTGCTCCTCAAAGTTGTCGATAAATGTATGGGAACCGATCTCCAACGGATGATTCTCTCCTTTACCGCCTTCAAATGCAACGCCGTCCACAAATCCCTCAAAGTCGATTACGGCTGTATCACCTTCTGCAACCGGTCTGTCTGTTACGGTAACTGTTCTGGCATTCTTATTCAGTTCTGTCTTAAGTGCCTCCTCTACTTCCTCATCAGATACGGTAGTATCGATCTTTGTAACGGTGACACCCATGTACTTGCCCAGTGTAACTTCCGGCTTTACTGCAACTTCTGCCGTAAAGATAAAAGGCTTGCCTTTCTCTATCTGTACAATGTCCACAGTCGGACGGGATACAATATCGATTCCGCTCTCGTCAACTGCTTCCGGGTACTTCTCCTGCATCAGTGCATTGGCTGCATCCTCATAGAATATGCCGACACCATACATCTTCTCAACCATTGCTCTCGGAACCTTTCCCTTACGGAATCCCGGCACGCTGATCTGCTTTTTCTGTCTCTGGTACACAGACTCAATCGCCTTGTCCAATTCCTCGGCAGATACCTCAATGGTAAGCTTTGCCATATTCTTCTCTAAATTTTCAACCTGTACACTCATCTTAACTGTTTCCTCCTTCATCTATATCAACTCAACGAGTTAATCGCATTATTGCCACAGTCATTTATGCATTATAGCACACTACCTGCGCATTTGCAAAGATTTTTTCATACTCTTTATAAATTCTCTCCGTTGCTCTGTATCACGTCTCTGTACCAGTATGCGGAATCCTTCCAGATACGCTCCTGTGTACGGTAATCCACATATATCAGACCAAAGCGTTCCCCGTAACCTTTGTTCCACTCGAAGTTATCCATAAGAGACCACTGGAAATAACCACGGATGTCCGCTGTCTCCGAAGCTTCCTTTAAAGCTTTCAGATATCTTGCCAGAAAATCAATCCGGTTACTGTCATGCACTTTGCCATCCAATGATACCACATCCGTGCAGGAAATCCCGTTCTCCGTAATATAGATTGGCTTCTGGTACCGCTCGTAAAGGAATTTCGGCCCCCAGGAAAGGCATTCCGGCGTCACCGGCCAGCCTGCAGCCGTCCTTGGGAAACCGTTATAACGTGCAACCTCCTGTGGTTTTCCGTCCTCTCCCATGCGGACGCAACGTCCGTTGTAAATATTCTGCCCGTAAATATCAATCGGTTCCGACATCAGTTTTAGGTCCTCATCGGTAATCTTCGGCAGATATTTTTCGTAGCGGACAAGTCCTTCCTCAGGATAATGTCCCAGCATAACCGGATCCGACCACCACGGAACGTTCCATGTCCAGTTGTCATCATCCTCCTGCAAAGAAAACATCGCCTGCCTTGCCGCATCGATATCCTCTTTCTTATTGGTTTCTGGATAAATCATACCGCAGGTCGGTGCATACCCAATCGTCAACGGCTGCTTTGCATATTGGCGAAGCATCTGTACCGCACGCCCATGTGCCTTCATGACATTGTGCGCCATCTCAAAAGTATCGCGAAGCGGCGCCTTCAGTCCCGGTGCATGTTCCCCACGCAAAAAGCCCAATCCGATACAGCACTGCGGTTCATTTATTGTAAAGAAATACTTCACACGATCACTGAATCTCTCCGCCACCAGCTTTGCATATTCGCCGAACCACTCAACAATCTGCGGATTCATCCATCCTCCGCACTTATACAGCTCATACGGCAGCTCCCAGTGATACAGTGTCACATAAGGCTCAATTCCATTCTTCAAAAGCTCATCTATCAGCTCGCTATAAAATTGAATTCCTTTTTCATTTACGCGTCCTCTGCCCTCCGGCAGCACTCTGGACCAGTCAATGGAAAAACGATAGGCTTTCAGTCCCATCTCTTTCATATGCTTTACGTCCTCACGAAAGCGATGATAATGATCGCAGGCTGTCTCTGCGTTGTGCCCGCCGTCAATCCGTCCCGGCTCTCTGCAATATACATCCCAGATATTTTCTCCTTTTCCGTCCTCTCTTGTCGCGCCTTCTATCTGAATGGAACTGGTTGCCGTTCCCCATGCAAAGTCTTTTGAAAATGCCATAATATCTTTCTTTTCCTCCTGTTGCGTTTTTTTGTTACTCTTAGTCATACCATACATGGTTTTTATATCAAAATCAAGACAATTATTGGAAAATAAATCACTTCCAATAATTGTCATGCCAACAATCTTATATTTTCAATTTTTCTGGTCACAATATTCTCAAGCACAACAGACAGCAGGCTGACAATTCAACTGCCGGCATGCCGCCTGTGTGCATGCCGGCACTTCTTATTATCAGTACCGGCACCTACAAAAATGTATCAAATCAGGAGGTGAAAAAAATGACATCAGGTAACAGCACATCCGGTTCCCGTATGGCAGTTTCGGAAGCAAAGGACGCTATGAAGCGTTTTAAGGAAGAGGTGGCAAGCGAGCTTGGAGTACCTTTAAAGGACGGTTACAACGGTGACCTGACATCTAAGCAGGCCGGTTCTATCGGTGGTGAAATGGTCAAGAAGATGATCATGAAGCAGGAAGAGCAGATGAAATAAATAAAACGAGGCGGCAAATGCCGCCTCGTTCATTATACATATACCAAAGCTTTTTTTACTTTGTCTGCCACTGCTTCATCCGCAAGGTAACGGACAATTGCCAGGGCGAACGGAATCGAAGTTCCCATGCCTCTGCTGGTGATGATGTTGCCATCCTCAACCACCATATCTTCCAGCACATTTGCACCAATCAGATCCCCCTCATGTCCCGGATGACAGGTTGCATTCTTTCCTTTTAAAAGTCCTGCCTTTCCAAGTACTCCCGGCGCCGCACAGATTGCAGCCACCAGCTTGCCTTTTTCCGCAAATTCCAAAATCACACGGTTAACCGTCTCATCCTCTCCCAGACGAATGGTTCCCGGCATTCCTCCCGGCAGAACAATTGCATCATAACTGTCGTAATCCGCCTTGTCCTTCGTGGTGTCTGTCTCAAAACTGATCTCATGTGAACCGGTCACTCTGTTTGTATCCATAATAGAAATGGTCTCAATCTCAATTCCTGCCCGCCGTGCTATATCCACAACCGTAAGTCCCTCTATCTCCTCACTGCCGTCTGCCATAAAAATTCCGATTTTGCTCATGGTCTGCCTCCTTTTGAATCATTCAAGTTTATAAACATCTTAACACATTTTGCAGATCCGAGCAATTTATTGTATACTTAGCCTGAATTATTCAACCAACTAAAATGCAATAGGAGAACATCATGGAAATCGAAAAAAAATATCTTCTCAGGACTCTTCCTGCCGATTATCAGAATTATGAATGTAAAAAAATTGCACAGGGTTACCTGTGCACCGATCCCGTTGTGCGCATCCGCCGCTCCAACGACCAATATTATATGACTTACAAAGGAGAAGGATTAATGGTAAGGGAAGAATATAATCTCCCTCTCACAAAGGAAGCCTATGAACATCTGCTTCCCAAAATCGACGGCATCCTGATTTCAAAAAAACGATACCTGATTCCCCTTGACAAAAACCTGACCGCAGAACTGGATGTCTTCGAAGGAGAACTGGCACCTCTTACCCTTGTGGAAGTGGAATTTGACTCCGTAGAAGAAGCCGAAGCCTTTGTTCCCCCTGTCTGGTTCGGAGAGGATGTCACAGACTCCGGCAGGTACCACAACAGTTATCTCAGCCGCCATGGTCTGCAACCGTCCCGTTAACGCAGCCGGTTGGCGAACTCGTACTGCTGTCTGGTGCGAATCACACGTTTCAAATCATCATAACGGTCTTCTATCTCACCCTCGGGAATAACAACATCCATGACAACCGCCATGGTGTCAATCATCCCGTCGGTGACGATCTCCCGCATGCTTGTCAGAATATTATACTTTTCCTCGAAACTGTCCGCTTCCAGAAATTCCATCAGTTTCGGCTCCACTCCCGGCTCTGTATCCTGATGTGGTTCCTGCTCTTTTACTTCCTGCACGCTGACAGGCTTCTGCTCTTTTGCATCCGCGCAAACCGTTTTTTCCACCTTCTCAAAACGATATTTCTGACGCACATCCGGGTATTTCACGTGATCCACTTCACTCACAAACATTGCAAGCGGTCTTGCATACACTCCAAAATCCCCGTAAAGAGCCTGATAGATAACCAGCTCTTCTCCCGTCTCCGAATGCTCCGCCACTGTAATCACCTGATAGAGCTGTCCCTTAAAATGACGATATTTCTCTCCTGTCTTTGGTCTGCGTTCTTCCACGTCTCGTTCCTCCTGCATCTTCAATAAAGTCTCTCCTCGCTTCCTTCCTGCAAAATCTGCTCCAGAAGCTTTTGTGCCCGCATTTCTGCCGTCGCAGTTCCCGCCTCATCCGGTCGAAGAATCTGAATCGCTTCCAATACTTTTCTGCTCCTGCGATCCTCCATGCCTTCCAGCGTGCGGCACTTTTCATCTGCACGCTCAACCGCATCCGTAAGCAGCCTGTGCATCGGCTCCCGCAACTCTTCTTCAAATTTCTCGGCAATCCTCCTGGTTCTCTCAACCGGCGGAAGCTGTGCCAGCTCTCTGTCCGTTCCGGTCAGATAAAAAAAGCTGAGCTGTTGCATATCCGGCTTTTCTTTTGCCAGATTTTCCTTTAAAAGAGCCAGCAGATTTTCGACCTCACTCTGAAAAATCAATTTGTGCTCTTCATTCGCCATCGCCTTAACTCCCAGCCGGAGGATAGTGTCATAAATGGAATGAAATTCCCGGTCTTCCCCGCTGATCAAAAACTCATGGTCAAAACGATTCTGCATCTGCTTCATATCCTTCAACAGCCCGGCCGCCTCTTTTTTGTCCACGGCTTCTGCCTGTTGCAGCATATTTTCAAGCCTGCCTGCGTCCGCCTCTGCCCGCTGCGTCATACTGCGGGCATTGTCATAACGTTCACGAACGGCCTGCTGTTGCTTATTCATTTTCTCATATTTCTTTTTCCAGCTCTGAAAGAGATTCATGTCACAGCCCAATACATTCAAAGCTGCCCGGACATTCTCCAGCTTATCCTCTCTGCCAAACATAATTCTACTCCGTATACTTTTCAATCAGCTCATCCAGCTTGTCCCGATTATCCTTAATCCAGTCCTCATAAACGGAATTTTCTTCTTCTATCATTTTTCCGAGTTCTACAATAAATGTCGGAATCTCCTCCGCCAATATGGTCTTGCCTGTCTCAGCTATCACTTCCTGTCCCCGCAGTGCACATCCACCTGCGAAAACAGCAAATGCAGGTTTTGGTCCCTCCGGCGACTGGCGGATTGCTCCCCTGAAACCGATACTTCCTGTCTGATGAGCCGAACAGGAGGACGGGCAGCCGCTGAAATGCATCTTCGGCAACACGCCATCCGCAAATCCTTCCTTTCGAACCGCTTCCACACATTTTTTCAGCATCTCCTGAGAGTCTCCCACTCCCACCTGACAGATGGCGCGGCCAACACACGCAACTGAGCTTTCAAATAAGTTTTGTGCCCCATCCTCTGTAATTCCAAGAATCTTCTCCGCCTCCTGTGCATTACAGTTGATGATATACATTCCCTCTTCCGGTGTAAGTCTGATTTCCACATCCTGCATATCTTTCATTGCGGCCTGCAGTTCGCCAAATTTTGATGGGGTTATCACGCCGCCGATCGGTTGATAAAACACGCTGTAAAGCCCCTGCTGCCTCTGCGGTTTTACTCTGGAATTCCGAATCTCACCGACAGCTCCGGTTTTGTCAATCTGAATTCTGTCTACCGTAATATCCAGCTTTTCCTCTTCCAGCACCCGGGACAACTCTTCCCGATATGCCTGCACAAATCCTTCCGTTCCCAGTGTCTCCTGCATAAACCGCGTTCTGGCACGTCCTCTGTTTTCATAATTTCCATACTTCACAAAGGTATTGATCATTGCTTTCGCACAGTAACAGATTTTCTCCGGTGCAACATCCTCTGCCACCTTTACGCCCAGCGCCGGTCTGTTTCCCAGTCCTCCGGCCGCGTACACGTCAAAGGTTCCTTCCGGCTTTGCAACAAAGCCAAGATCCCGAAACGTTACATGCGTCACATTCTCCAACGAATTGGAAAAACCCACTTTCAGCTTCCGCGGCAACTTGACAGTCTTGATAAAACTCATCAGATAATTTCCCATTGCTTCCGCATAAGGGAGCACATCAAAGCATTCCTTCTCCTGCACCCCGGACAACGGAGATGCCATCACATTACGCGGAAAATCGCCTCCGCCGCCCCGCGAAATCATTCCCGCATCCCATGCCTGCTCCATCAGCTCACATAAATCTTCTGCTTCCAAATTGTGAAACTGCACAGACTGACAGGTGGTCAGCTTCACCAGATCTATCTTGTATTTTTCTATTGCCTTCACAATAAAATCCAGACGTTCTTTGGTAATCCGTCCGCCTGCCATACGAAGACGGAGCATGTGCTTTTTCCCGCCACGCTGTGCATAGCTTCCAAAACCGCCGGAAAATCCTTTATATTCCGGCACGGTGATTTCTCCGTTATGAAATTTCATGGTGATGTCACGAAATTCAGCAAGGTCCTGTTTCCATTCCTGTAATTGGATTTCTTTCATTTTTTATTCTCCTATTTATATTCAATTAAATAACTATTATATATGATTTTCAAAACAAAATCCATATTTTGCTCCACAATCTCTCAATCTGTGCTATGATAACAGATATAACACTGCCAACAGGGAGAGCTTATGATTACTTTCGATGATGTTTTGAATCTGAACTATTATAAAAAAGCCAGCTACACCGGCTGGATGAACGGCATGCGTTTCCTCATCCGAAGAGAACAGCCGGACGAAGACTCCGAAGCTGTCTTTCACGCCTGGGTATGGCCGGGACCGTACATCTTTGACCTCACGGATGATGCTGAAAAAATCGATTTTACCGCGCCCTTCTCCGATGAAGGAAAGCAGGCTGTGGTAGACTGGATTAACACGCAGTACGAAGACCATCCGGAACTCTGGTCCCACGAAAAAAAGACATTATAAAAAGTGCCCGGACATCCGGGCACTCCAGACTGTAGACAAAGTGGCTCTAGGGCGCAAACCCTAGAGCCCTTTTTCTTCTTTGTAATCGTAGATTGTTTAAAATAAGTGAAAAAGATGATTTTAGAGTATTTTTGAGTCCCCATT
>JAQXZD010000066.1 GCA_029227035.1 Lachnospiraceae bacterium | reverse complement strand
GGCTAATCCTAAATTACTTTGTAGACAGATTGGAAAGTATCCGACGGTTGGAATAGATGAAAAAGGGTATCCAGTACTAAATACAGCTTTTATGATATCGAAATTTCAAAATGAAATGTCTCCATATGTGTTGCTGGGAATTCTTAATTCGCGACTCATAAAATTTTATTGGAAACAAAAATTTTCTGACAATAGAAAACAATTTCCAAAAATCAAGGGGACATATCTTGAACAGCTTCCTATAAATCGTAATAATTATAGTACCGCTACACAACACGATTTGGGATACCGGTCTATAGTGAAGATGGGGTATTAGAAAGGTATAACATTTTTCGAGCAAGAATTTTAGTAAGGCGAGATGAGGATGGAAAGTTATATTTGTATGATGTTGTGACAATAAAAAAAGAAACGAGTAAGCCGCTTGAGTCATAGACTGTACGGTAGTAAACTTCGTTTCTCCATAAAATAATATCATATTTATATTGTTGAGTCAATCCGAATATTCGAAAATGGAATTTAAGATATCCGAATATTCGAAAATGGAATTTAAGAATTTGCCAGAAATGAGAAGGTACAAAAAGTCTGCCGGAATGGTGCAACATTTTATTCATACATGGGTGCAAAAATAGGTTAAATCAATGTCACGTGCGCGAATGTTAATGCGAAGTAAAGTTTCAATGCATGTGGAGACGGTATGCTTATTGTCCAAACTTCATGAAGCAAAGCATTATGTGAATGTAACTCTTGATATGGACGAGTTGGATATTACTTTTGCAGAGAGCAAGGTGACATATAAGATGGCAATTCACATTTATATCCTTAGCATCGCCAGATCCGTATATTTCAACATGCAGACACCCTCTTCATAATCCCCGATGGTATTTGCATTCTCAATTCCTGCGATATTATTGGCAATCAGTTTGGGGAAGTTCACTCCACAGTTATAGGCATGGGGATATCCGCCGCCGAAACGGGGATTGATCTCGGAGATATAGTATTGTCCGTCGATTTGGAAAATATCCATGTCAACAGGACCGCGCAGATCTAAGGTTGATACGGTTTCCTGAATCAGTTCAAAAAGCTTCTCATCCTTGTAAGATACGGATTTTTCCGTCTCTCCGGCGCGCATACGCAGCTTCTTCTTGACGAAGATGGTAACAGGCTTTTGGGATAATAAATCCACATAAATATCAGCGCCAAATTCTTCGCCTTTGGCAAAGTTCTGAATCAGATATTCTTCGTCTGCGTATTTACAAAGAGTTTCCAGCAATTCTATGTGTTCCACCTTCTGTATGCCTACACTGCCGCAGCCGCGGGTGGGTTTCAGAAAGATGGGAAGAGACATAGTGCCTGCTTCCTGCTCCTTCAGAAATGCTTCGAAGCTGTTCGCACTGGTGATGGCGGGCAGCTGATGTTTCTTAAGATGTTCATAAAATGCAAATTTATCCCTGCATAAATCCACGGTCTCTGCACCGGAAACAATGGGAGTTATGCCGTTATCGGTAAATAAAGTCTTATGGGTTGCGATCAGATACAGTTCGTCTTCCTGTAACGGAAGAACTGCATCAATGGCTTCCTTCTTACAGATATCAATAATCGTATCCAGATAACCGGGCTCGGTCATGCGCGGCACGATATAGTGTGCATCTGTCTCGTACAACGCAGGCGCATATTTGCTGCAGTCTGTTCCGACTACCTTCTCTATGCCGTTTCCGCTTTCTTTAAAATAGCGTACAAGTAAATTTCTTGTACCGCAGCTTAAAATCAAAATGTTCATCATTATCTACTCCATGATTTGTCCCTGTACATATTCTTCCGGGGTCCATTTTTTACGAACCATCTTCATTTCATCTCCATTGCGTACATATACGGCAGGGAAATATTGAATGAAAAGAGGATTCAGGCTCATAGTATAGCCGCCTACATTTTCATAAATGATGTGGTCACCGGGAACTAACTCTGGTTGATTCTCATAAGTAAAAAGCCGGTCTACTTCCATACAGGTAAAACCGCTGATGACCTGACGATCCATTACAGGACGTTCACCGGAAAAGTCTTCTTTATACTCTAAATGAAACAGATGGGATGTTTTGATCATCGTCGGATCAATGTTAAAACGGCTGCCGTCTGTCATTACATAGCGGGTGCCCTTAATATCTCTTGTGTCAAAAATGCTGGTTACGAAAGTGGTACATTTAGAGATTAGCGAAATCCCGGGTTCTACAATGATCTTAGTTTTTTCCGGCGAATAGCATTTGGACAATTCTTTTGCTACTGCAGGAAAATAATCAGGATATTCGGGACGGCCTTCCATACCGCCGCAGTAACCGCCGCCTAAGTCTACATACTCTAAATCAAAGTGGAATTCCTGCTGCAATCGGCATGCCATCCGGGCAATGGAACGGAAAATATTTACGCTGCGGGACTTGCTGCTGGAATGGAGATGCAGACCGGCAATCTGTACGTTGGGAAGATTGCGTAATATTTCAACGGCCTGAGCAAATTTACCGGTTTCATAGCAGAAGCCGAAACGACCGCTGACCTCGCCCATGGTGGTTTCACCGGGACACATCTGTTCCAGATTAAAGTTAGCTCTGATTCCTACTTTTATGCGGGTATCCGGATTTTCTTTTGCCAGTGTCATCAACCAATCCAGTTCCTGACGGGAATCCAGATTCACATAACCGCCGGCAAGAAGTACATTGCGAAAAGACTGTTCCCCCTTGTAGGGGCCGTTATATACAATTTCACTGTCCTTGAAACCGAGATATTTCGCCAGACTGTATTCGTCTTCGGAAACTACTTCCGCATAGGCACCGTTTCGTTTTACGAAGCCCACAAGCCACGGTAAGGAATTCGTTTTAAAAGAATAGCCCACCAGATAATTACCCCAGTTCTCTGCAAGTGAGTCTGTAAGCATATCATAATAACGTTGTAAAATCGGTTCATCTATTACAAAATAAGGTGTGGGTAATTGCGTATTCATACAAAACTCCGTTCAAACATTTTAAAATCAGCTATATTGGCATATATTCTGC
>JAQXZD010000065.1 GCA_029227035.1 Lachnospiraceae bacterium | reverse complement strand
TAAGATTTGTTAAGGAGGATATAAGAGATGGCAAGAATTAAAGGCGGATTAGGCGCTAAGAAAAGACATAATAGAACTTTAAAGTTAGCAAAGGGATACAGAGGAGCAAGATCTAAGCAGTACAGAGTGGCTAAGCAGTCTGTTATGAGAGCCTTAACAAGTTCTTATGCAGGACGTAAGGAAAGAAAGAGACAGTTCCGCAGATTATGGATTGCACGTATCAATGCGGCAGCACGTCTGAACGGACTTTCGTACAGCCAGTTTATGCATGGTTTAAAGCTTGCAGGAGCTGATTTGAACCGTAAGGTACTTGCAGACATGGCAGTTACCGATCCGGAAGGATTTGCAAAGCTTGTTGATGTTGCAAAGTCTAAGGTTGCTTAATAGGAAAAAGCGTAACGCTGTTTTGGAGATTTATTTCCAAAGCAGCGTTTTTATTTTTTAAAGGAAGTTCGGTATTCTTTTGGGGACATGCCCTTTTTCCGGTGGAAGGTCTTGGAAAAATAGAGACTGTTATCAAAGCCGACGGAATTGGCGATAGCGGTAATGGAAAGGTTCGAGTGCTCCAGCAGATAGCAGGCCTGCTTCATGCGAAAATCCGTCAGGTATTCTTTGGGAGACTGCTGAAGAACGGTCTCAAAGGAGCGGAAGAGGTGGCTTCTGCTTAAGCCGACATAGGCGGCAATATCCTCGACGGTGATGGGATAGGAATAGTTGGCACTGATGAATTCCACGCTTTTTTGCACATAACTGTTTGCGGTATTTGGCAGTTCCTCGCGGTGAGAGCTCCGGATAAACAGTGCGAGAGTGGTATAAAGTCTTCCGGCCATTTCCACGGCGTTTTCGAAACGGTTTCCGCGTGCGTCATAGATGTGCAGGATCTGGCGTTTGATTTCGTCACCGTCTGCAACCCGGAATATGCAGGGGGTTTGCCGTGTGAAATCCGTAGCCTGCAGTATCATTGCGGCATCGCTTCCGGTAAATCCTACCCAGGCATATTCCCATGGTTCGGCAAAATCTGCACGATAGATGATTTCGGTATTTGGGTACACCAAAAAGGCATCTCCGGCGGAGAGCTCATAAGTGTTGCCGTTGACCCGGTAGCTGCCTTTCCCGGAAATGACATAGTGAATCAGATAGTGGTCGCGGATTCCTGGACCCCATTGGTAATCGGCATCGCACAGTTCATAGCCAACGTTATATACGGCAAGGGAAACCAATTCCCGTTCCGTGGATTTATAAGAATTGCGATTTTTTTCTTTCATATAAACTCCTTTCCACTGACAGTATGCAACATAATTACATATTTTACAATACATTTATTGCTTTTATCCTGGAAAATAAAAGTGTAAAATAATCTTAACAAAAGGTGATTATTGAGAAGGGAGATAGAGATTATGGCTGTTTTGGTTACAGGTGGTGCAGGATATATCGGAAGTCATACCTGTGTGGAGCTTTTAGATGCGGGATATGATGTAGTGGTGCTGGATAATTTGTCCAATGCATCGGAGAAATCCCTGCAGAGAGTGGAAGCATTGACGAATAAGAAGGTATCCTTTTATAAGGGAGATGTTCTGGACCGAGAGATCTTAAAGAAGATTTTTGCGGAACATAAAATTGAAAGCTGTATTCATTTTGCAGGTTTGAAGGCGGTGGGAGAATCCGTGGAAAAGCCGTGGGAATATTATAATAATAATATTTCCGGTACATTGACGCTGGTGGACGAGATGCGCAAAAACGGATGTAAGAATATTATTTTCTCCTCCTCAGCTACGGTATACGGAGATCCGGCAGAGATACCGATTACGGAAAACTGCCCGAAGGGACAGTGTACCAATCCATACGGATGGACAAAATCCATGCTGGAGCAGATTCTCACGGATTTATATAAGGCGGATCCGGAATGGAATGTGATTCTGCTTCGTTATTTCAATCCAATCGGAGCGCATCCGAGCGGAACCATGGGAGAAAACCCGAATGGAATTCCAAACAATCTCATGCCCTATATTACGCAGGTGGCAGTTGGAAAGCTGAAAGAGCTTGGTGTGTTCGGAAACGATTACGATACACCGGACGGAACGGGTGTCCGTGATTATATCCACGTCGTAGATCTTGCGGCAGGGCATGTGAAAGCACTCAAAAAGATTGAGGAGAAAGCAGGACTTTGTATTTACAATCTGGGAACCGGACACGGATACAGCGTACTGGATATTGTCAAGAATTTTGAGAAGGCAAACGGAATAAAGATTCCGTATGTAATCAAGCCGCGCAGGGCGGGAGATATTGCAACCTGTTACTGTGATCCGGGAAAAGCCAAAAGAGAGCTTGGCTGGGAAGCAAAGTATGGTATTCTGGAGATGTGCAGGGATTCCTGGAACTGGCAGAAGAATAATCCAAATGGATATGAGGATTAGCTCTTTAAGTACTCCTGAACCGTCATCATAGACAGATGCAGAGGCGACAGACCGGACAGTGTAAGTTCGGTTGCCGCCTCTTTTTCGCGGTCAAGACCGGAAACTCCGTCTGTCAGATAGATGGTATAGATACCGGCATCAATCAGCGCAAAGACCGTGGAGAGAACACAGCATTCCGCCACAACACCGGTGACGATGACACGGTCTGCTTTTTTTGCTGAGGTGAGTACTTCCGGGATGGCAAGGGAAGAGTAAACGCTCTTGGTATAGAGTGGATATTTGTCCAATGCCGGACGTAATTGCGGAACCATTTCATTGCTCCATACGTCTTTATTGATATCTTCGTAGGTACGATTGTAGTCCTTCCAGACACCGGTGGGGTTGGAAGGGGCAAGAAAACGGGTGAATATTACGTCAGAGCAGACATCAGCCTGAATGAGCTGCATAATGCGGCTTGCAACGCCCTCTGTGTCCAGACAGGCCCACTTTTGTCCGGTTGTGTATATATTTTGCATATCGATAACCAGTAACAAATCGTTCGTTGTATTCATATATAATATCCTTCCCAAAGCATTTATTATTTATTTGTAATTGTTCAGAACCCCGACTCTATATTCGCATTTCCGCCCTCTAACGAGTGCTTTCCCGTCCCTTCGGGACTAAAAATGCTCATATAGGGGGCGGTGACTCTATTCGAGCCACCTTACGAATAAAATAAACAGCTTCTTACATGCAAGCATGACGAATCTGTCTATTTTATTCTAAAGGGGTTCTGAATAGTTACATTTATTCTATAAAAAAACATCTTCCAAAGGAAGATGTCTCGGGTTGGGCTGTTCAATTAATAAACAGAAGCAGTTCGTACGGGAATCGAACCCGTGTTTCCGCCGTGAGAGGGCGGCGTCTTAACCGCTTGACCAACGAACCGTAAATTATAATACCATAGGCAATTCATAAATGCAAGTACTTTTTTAAAAAAGTTTGATTAATGCTGAATTATTCACAGCCACAAAGTGAAATCTGTAATTCGGGAGTCAAGCTTGCTTGTAAGCCGAATTTATGATTTCACTTGGTAAGTGAATAGAATTCAACTACCACACAGCCTCAGACAAAAGCTGCAAAGCAGCGCCGGGTGCGCATTGCGCAACTGGTCTGTGGCTTGTGGTGGCTGTGAACAATTCAAGTCCTCGCGGGAATTGACAAAAGAATAGGGAATGTGTAGAATAGGTATGTTGCGAAGTGTTAGAAAATAAAGAGGCAGAGAAGATGGCAGAAGTATATAATCATAAGGTAGTAGAGAAAAAATGGCAGAAATACTGGGAGGAGCATGAAACCTTCAAGACAGATGTCTGGGATTTCAGCAAGCCGAAGTATTATGCATTGGATATGTTTCCGTATCCGTCAGGAGTAGGACTGCATGCAGGACACCCGGAAGGATATACGGCAACAGATATTATGTCAAGAATGAAGAGAATGCAGGGCTATAATGTCCTTCATCCGATGGGATATGATTCTTTTGGACTTCCGGCGGAGCAGTATGCGGTGAATACGGGAAATCATCCGGACGGATTTACCCAGGAGAATATTAAGACATTCACAAAACAGCTTAAGGAACTGGGATTTGATTATGACTGGTCCAAGACATTGGCCACATCAGATCCGAAATTTTATAAGTGGACACAGTGGATATTTAAAAAACTGTATGAAAAGGGTTATGCCAAGTACATTGACATGCCGGTGAACTGGTGCGAGGAGCTTGGAACCGTTCTTTCCAATGATGAGGTCATTGACGGAAAATCAGAGAGAGGCGGTTATCCGGTAGTCAGAAAGAATATGAAGCAGTGGGTTATTGACCAGCCGGCTTTTGCGGAAAAACTCTTAGAGGGACTGAACGAGATTGACTGGCCGGAATCCACAAAGGAAATTCAGAGAAACTGGATTGGAAAGAGTACCGGAGTAGAAGTTGATTTTGAAATTGTGGGAGGCGGAAAGTTCTCCATCTTTACCACATGTATTGAGACCATTTACGGAATTACCTTTATGGTGCTGGCACCGGACGGAGAGATTGTCAAGGGACTGATGGACCGGGTAGAGAACAGGGATGAGGTTCAGGCTTATATTGATGAGACCATGAAAAAAAATGACATGGATCGTACTGAACTCAACAAGACAAAATCCGGTTGCGAACTGAAAGGACTGTATGCCATCAATCCGGTTAACGGCAGAAAAGTTCCGTTATATATCGGTGATTTTGTATTGGCAAGTTACGGAACAGGTGCGGTTATGGCGGTTCCGAGTCATGATCAGAGAGATTTCGAGTATGCAGTGGCGCATAATATTGAGATGATTCAGGTTATCGATGGCGCAGATGTCTCCGAAAAGGCATTTGAAAAAGGGGATTATCTGGGAAAAGGCTGTAAACTGATGAACTCAGAGGAGTTTAACGGTTATACTGTGGAAGAGGCAAAAGAGGCCATCACCGTCAAGCTTGAAAAGATGGGTGTGGCAAGGCGGAAGGTGAACTATCATTTCCGTGAATGGATTTTTGCAAGACAGAGATACTGGGGAGAACCGGTTCCGTGTATTTATAAAGAAGACGGAGAGATTTATTTCCTCCCGGATGAAGAACTTCCGGTGATTCTGCCGAAGCTGGATGACTATAAGGGCAAGAACGGTAAGGCACCGTTGGAGAATGCAACGGAGTGGAAACAGTACGATAAGAATGGCATCAAGGGAACCAGAGAGACTTCCACAATGCCGGGTTCAGCAGGTTCTTCATGGTATTACATGCGATACATTGATCCGGACAATGATAAGGAATTTGCCAATCAGGAGCTCTTTAAGCACTGGCTTCCGGTGGATCTGTACGTTGGTGGTCCGGAGCATGCGGTAGGCCATCTGATGTATTCCCGTATCTGGAACCGTTTCCTTTATGATGAGGGCTTGTCTCCGGTTAAGGAGCCGTTTAAGAAACTGGTTCATCAGGGTATGATTCTTGGTGAGAACGGCATCAAAATGGGAAAACGTTATCCGGAGTATGTAGTCAATCCAAGCGATATCGTGGAAGAGTACGGAGCAGATACCCTGCGGCTTTATGAGATGTTTATGGGACCGCTTGAAGTGTCTAAGCCGTGGAATTCCAAGAATGTACAGGGTGCCAAGAGATTCTTGAATCGTGTATGGAAGTTCTTTACAGAGCCGGAAAATCTCACAGAGGATAACGACGGAACACTGACCAAGATTTATCATCAGACCGTGAAGAAGGTTACCAATGATTTTGAGGCGCTTGCCTACAATACGGCAATCAGCCAGATGATGATTTTTATTAACGAGGTATATAAAGCAGGAAAGTGCCCGAGAGAATATGCAGAAGGATTCATTAAGATGCTCTCCTGTGTATGTCCGCATATCGGAGAAGAGATATGGCAGAAGCTTGGTCATGAGGACACCATCGCTTATGAGTCCTGGCCAACATATGACGAGTCTCTGACCGTGGAGAATACCGTTGAAATTGCAATTCAGATTAACGGCAAGACCAAGGGAACTCTGGAGATTCAGAAGGATGACGCAAAGGATGAAGTGATTGCCAGAGCAAAGGAGATTATCGCAGACAAATTAACCGGAAATATTGTAAAAGAAATTTATGTACCTGGAAAAATTGTAAATATTGTCATGAAATAGTACAGGAAAAAGTACCTTATACATTGATGTATAGGGTACTTTTTTTCGGGTATCTTAACATTGTCAGTAAGAAAAAAGAGGTGGAGTATGAAGCAGTGTCTGCAATATTTTTTTACATACGAGACGCAGTTGCCAAATGGGGTGGGATTTCCTCTGTTTGGTTTGCGGCATATTCTATGGCTTTTGGGAATCGCTTTACTGTGCATTCTTTTTCTGAAAAGTTATGCAAAAGGAGATGCGAAAAAGAGGAGACGGATGGAATGCCTGTCAGCGTTTTCGATGATTCTGTGGATAGGACTTCGGGCAATTTATATAGGGGTGTTGCAGGAACCGTTTCTCTATGAACTGCCGCTTCATCTGTGCAGCATGACGGGAATTTTGTGTGCGCTTCACTGCGTGACCGGGTGGGAGTGGCTGGGGCAGGTGCTTTATGCCATCGGGCTTCCGGGTACAATCCTTGCTCTTTTGTTCCCTAACTGGAGTTTCTATCCGGCGATTCATTTTATCACAGTGGAAGGATTTTTGTTTCATATGGGAATTGTCATGTATGTATGCTGTATGCTGTATTCCCACCGGATTGTGCCACAGCTTTCAAAACTGTGGCAGGTCGTTGTGTTTCTGGTGATTGTGGTAACGCCTATTTACTTTTTTAACAAACATTTCGGAACCAACTACATGTTTGTCAATTGGCCGTCTGAGGGCTCACCACTTGTCATACTTGCGCATTTCCTTGGAAATCCGGGGTATCTGGTCGGGTATGCGGCACTGATTGCGCTCTGTATTTTTTTGATGGATGCAGGATATGCGATTATCACGCGTAAAAAAGTCATTCATAGTCAATAAAAATTTTTGTTTTGGCAAAAAGTGCCCAATGTACAATTTTTTGGCATATTTTTAAAATTTCGTCACGGAATAGGGATGAACAGTATATTTTGAAGAGCGTTGGACAATGCAACAGTACAACAGGAGGTTGAAAAGCGGCGGTAAAAATGATATAATCACTGCAGATTTTATGGAACCGGCGTATGTGAAAAAAGAAAGACCATGAGGTAAAATATGTTGACAGATGGAAGAAAATTTCGCATAATTTGTCAGACCGCAGACCGCAGACCGCAGACCGCAGACAGCAGACAGCGTAAGTCTGTCTGTTTCTTATACCGTAATTGCAGAAGCCACTCGGGCGGCATGGAGGAAGAGAAATCCTTACATGCCGCTTCGAGTGGCTTTTTGCGTGCATTAAGATGGAAGGAGTGACCTATTATGAAAAAATTCGCAACACTATTACTTGCGGCAGCCCTGATTGGGAACAGCATGGACTTATCGGTGCTCACCGTAAATGCAGCAGAGAAAGAAAAAACGCTGATTTGTGAAAAGGAAGAGCATACGCATGACGAGAAATGCTATGCAGAAGCTGCACAGAAAAAGAGCATCACCGCATGGACATGGAATGACGAGGCGGAAATGCTGGACTTGGAGGAAAATGTGCTGGTACTTCCCGGTGCATCCAAAGAACAAGTGGTGCTCCATAATGACATCGTAGCATTCCTCCCTGCCTCCATCACAGCCACGGTTACAACATCTGCGTCTGTTACCGAAACAGAGGGCACAGAAGAAGTAGAAGAAACCGTGACTCTCGAAGGCTGGGAATGCGAAAACTACCCGGAGGAGGGTGCATACACCGGTAACTATATTTTTACTGCAAATCTGCCGGAGGGCTATGAACTTACAGAAGACGCAGCAGCACTGGAAGTAACCGTGGAGCTGGGCGATGCGGCTTTCTATGAGGGCGAGGACACGACCAACCCATTCACCGTCACAGGCGGCACAGAGGGCACCGACTACACCTTCACCCAGAGCGATACGATCGGCGACACGCTGACCATCAAAAGCAGCACACCCCTGACCATCTCCGGCGGGAGTGAGAGCGAACCCATCACCGGTCAGATCGCAGTTGCGGCGGGTGTGAAAGCCAACCTGACTCTGAACGGTCTGCATCTGACCGGGCAGGCAAGTGAGGATATTAGTGTTGCTAGCTCGTCTCCGATTGACTTGACCGCCACCTCCACGCTGACCCTGACCCTGGCGGAGAGTTCTACAAATACACTGACAGGCGGTGCTGCTTCTGATGCGGGGATTGGTGGACCCGGTATCCATGTACCGGAAGGAGCCACGCTGACGGTCCAGGGCAGCGGCAAACTGGATGTTACGGGTGGCAAATTGCCTGGCTCTACTGGCAATGGGGGTGTCGGCATTGGCGGCGTGGCTGCATCAACCTCGGATGGGAACGGGGAAGCCTGCGGCACGGTCGTGATCACAGGTGGCGAGGTGACCGTCACCGGAGGCACCTCCGCATACGGTATCGGCGGCGGTTGGAGCAGCACTTCGCAAGGGCTTATGGGTACCGTTATCATTACAGGCGGTACCGTGACCGTCGCCTCAGCCAACGCCGTAGATCCGAGCATCGGCGGGCGGCAGCAGACCGACAGTGGGGTTGCCGTTATCCTCGTGGAGATTGCTAACTTTAACGGGGCAGGTGTTACTTCGTCCGCGTGTTCCGCCAGCATCGTGCCTAGGAATGAAAGATATGAAGTAATTGGAGCGTTGAGCCTGCCCGACCTTGTCAGTGAGTATACCCTCCCTGCGAACAATACATTGTTCTTCGTGCCCCTGAAGACCGGAAGTAGTACCCTGACGATCCCTGAAAATGTAGCTCTGAATATCCCGGAAGGCGTGACCTTAGAACTTGACTCCTATTACAAAGACACTTTGGTTGACCACATCACCAACAACGGCACGGTGCGGATCGCCTGTAACCACAGCTCGTATACGGAATACGCAGCCGCGTTTGGCGGGAAGGTTGAGAAACTTCACACATGGGAGAACGGCAAGTGCAAATATTGCAACGAACCCCATACCCATACCGCTTCCGATTGGACTTACACGAAGGGAGCCGAGCAGAATATCATCAAGGCGACCTGCAAGGTCTGCCATAAGGAAGCCACCATCACGCTGAAGGCTCCTGAAAATTTGACCTATGACGGCACTGCAAAGACCGTCACTGTGGAACAGTCTCCCGAAGGGGTGCTTCCCAACCTGCCCGCTGTGGTATACGATGGTGACCACACCAACGCAGGCGACCACACGGCGACACTGACCTGCGGCGGCGTGACCGCAACGCAGAAATTCACCATTGGGAAAGCCAATCAAACCCTGAGCTTTGAGGAATCTTCCCTGACCAAGAACTATGGCGACAGCGCCTTTACGCCGAAACTCAATCACGTTGGCGACGGCAAGGTGACCTATGCCAGCAGCGATGAGGCGGTGGCCGCTGTGGACAGCACCGGCAAGGTGACGATCAAGAAAGCCGGAACCACCAACCTGACCATCAGCGCCGCGGAATCGGACAACTACAACGCCAGCACGGAAACCGGCTGTACGCTGACGGTGAACAGGAAGGCTCTCACCGTCTCCCTTGCGGACAGGAACGTGACGGTGGGCAGCACCGCCCCCACCGTGGCGCTGACCTACGGGGGCCTTGTCAGCGGCGATACGGTGGACTTTACCCCCGTGTTCACCCTGACCGACAAGGACGGCAAGCCTCTCAAGGGCGAGAATGACACGGAGCTGACCTTTGCCGAGGCATTAACCAAGGCGGTGAGTACCACGGGCAGTTATACCATCACATGGACAAATGCCGATGCCCTGAAAGACCTGAATGACGAACCGGGCAACTATACCTTCACCGTGGTGGAAGGCGGCGACACCGCAACCCTGACCGTCAACAGCCAGCCTTCCTCCGGTGGCGGCGGATACAGCGGCGGTGGCGGTGGAACCGCACTTCCGGATACGAAGCCTGAGCCAAAACCGGATACCAACAAAGATGAGACCATCACCAAGACGGAAACAGACACAAACAGCAAGGGAAAGGAAGTTGTTACCACGACTACCACGAAGACGGATGCAGACGGCAACGTGATTTCCGTTACGGAAAAGACCGTCATTCCGGAGTCTTCTGCCTCTACAAGCACCACGGTAACCGTCAGGAAGGATGGCAAGGGCGAGGTTACTTCTGCCAGGGCAACCATTACGAAGACGGTAACAACCGGAAGCAAGGCAACCATTCAGTCCTCGATTCTCGCGCAGATTATCGAGGCTGCCGGAACCTCTGACGTTACCGTTACCATGACGGTCAAAGATGCGGACGGCAAGACGAAGTACAGCGTTAAGGCAGATGCCAAAGATTTTGAGTCCGGTAACAAGCTTTATATTTATAAGTACGATACCGGGACCAAAGAGTATATCATGGTGGACGGGAAAACATACACCGTCAGCAAGGCCGGAAACGTCTCCGTTTCCCAGAAGATCAAGGCAACTTATTATCTGCTGGATGCAGAAGAAGCGGCGGAGATTAACAAAAAGATTTTAAGCACCATCAAGCCGAAGAAAGCTTCTGTTACGCTAAAAGCAGGAGAGTCCGTGAACTTTACTTTAAGCGGTAAGGCGAACCCTGACAATATCAAGTCCATCACCTACACGACTTCCAAGAAGTCCGTTGCCACCGTAAGCAAGAAGGGCAAGGTGTACGCCAAGAAGAAAGGAACTGCCATCATAAAGGCGAAAGTAACCTTAAAGAATGGCATGACCAAAACCATTAAGATGAAGGTAAAAGTGAAATAATTTGGATTTAGCCAAAAATGCCCTCAGGGAAGTTCCTTGAGGGTGATTTTTTAAGCTAAAAGAACGACGGGCTGTCTTGCATTTATTGATTTCGGTTGTTATAATCGATTTATCAATGTATGATTAAAACTATGGGGGAGTAAAACGATTGTCTACATCAGAAAAATTGAAAAAATATAGTCAGGAAACTATAGATACTGTAGATGGTTTTTGCCTGTTTGATGACAATTTCATGAGTCTTGTGTTTGAAAGAAATATTGAGGCAACTGAACTATTGCTAAATATTATTCTGGAAAGAGACGATATGAAAGTAACGGAGGTCGTTGG
Organism: Lachnospiraceae bacterium; assembly: GCA_029227035.1. Classification (GTDB taxonomy): domain Bacteria; phylum Bacillota; class Clostridia; order Lachnospirales; family Lachnospiraceae; genus Roseburia. The sequence goes on along the minus strand of JAQXZD010000065.1, from coordinate 1,065 downwards.
ACAGAGGAAATATAAGAATCCTGAATATGGAGGAAGGTCAATCCGTGTAGATATCTATGCAAAGGATTCTGTGGGGAAAGTATATGATGTTGAAGTGCAACGCTCTGATGCCGGTGCTGATGTTCACAGAGCCAGATTTAACAGCAGTATGCTGGATACAAGGATGTTGAAAGCACAGCAGAACTTCAAAGAGATGCATGAATCCTATGTCATATTCATAACAGAAAACGATGTCATGGGAGATGGCTTACCGTTATATCATATAGACCGAGTGATCCGGGAAAATGGAAAATCATTTCAGGATGGTTCACATATTATATATGTAAATGGCAGCTACAAAAATGACGAAGATCCGGTTGGAAGACTGATGCATGACTTTGGTTGTCGCAGAGCATCCGATATGTTCTATACAGAGCTGGCAAATCAGGTGAAATATTACAAGGAAACGGAAGGAGGTCGTGAGATTATGTGTAAGGCAGTAGATGATTTGGCGGAAAACAGAAGATTGGATAGTTTGGCAGAATGTATTAAAAATCTCATGGAAACTATGACGTTGACTTTGGATGAAGCAATGAATGCTTTAAAAGTAACGGAAACTGATAGAAAAGTATTAGCAAAGCGTTTATAGAATTATGTGTGATAGGGTGGGAGAAAGCAATGAATCAGCCATTACCGATTGGAATAGAAGATTTTCAAATGTTATGCTCAGAGGAGTACTACTATATAGATAAGACTATAATGATAAAAGAACTTTTGGACAGAAAGGCGTCGGTAAATTTGTTTACCCGTCCCCGCCGTTTCGGAAAAACTCTGACATTAAGCATGCTCCAATATTATTTTGAGGATGCCTATGATAAAAGGGGCAATAAAAAAGATTACAGCTACCTTTTTGCGGATAAAGAAATCGCCGGTGCAGGGGAAAAGTATAAACGGCACATGGGGCAGTACCCTGTAATCTCCCTTACATTGAAATCAGGCAAACAGGCTAATTTTGAAGATTGCATGAGAGCACTGAAAAGCAATCTGGCGGATGAGTTTAGCAGACATAGATATATTTTGCAGGAT
>JAQXZD010000064.1 GCA_029227035.1 Lachnospiraceae bacterium | reverse complement strand
AATATGCGTGTGTTTCTCAAACAACTTGCCATGTCTGGCAAAACAGCTCATTCCGAAATAATGAAAGAAAGCATTTACTTGTTTCTCGGCTCCAAATGTATCCATCGCTTCTTTCAACAACAGATAACCCGCATCCTCTCGCTCTTTATCAAAATACAGATTTCGGATAACATTATGAGATACATCGAAAGAGATTTCGCCCTGCTCGTTAAATCCAAACGCACTTTTTCCGTATTGGATAAACCCAATCAAATCATCGCCATCATATGCAGCTTTTGCAGAAAGTTCTTTAAATAAAGTTCTTCCCTCTCCATCAATATCCTCTTCAAACGATTTTTTCCATTCAACAAAATCTGTAACAAAAAAATATGGCGAATGAAACTTTCTTTGATAATGATATATCTGTTCCAAATTATTAACTTCTGTAATTCTTAACACTATGTCCTCCTTACTATTCCGATACAACTACCATAACTCACACTTTCCTGTCGTATTATCCATATAATAACCTCTGTTTTCTATAATTCCAGTTTTGTAATTATCGGTGTTCCGTCTTCGTTAAGTAATGGTGTAATTGCTGAGCCATATCCGGCTTTCCAAAGAAGATATGTAACACCCGTTTCCTTATCAACCAATAATTGCTTGAAACCTTCATCTTTTAATGGACTGCCTTCTTTATGGATAACAACAAATCTTTCTCCCTTTTTCATACTTACATCCTCTCAGAACAGACAATCATCTGGATTTCATTGTCACTTCCGGGTGTTCCATCAAATTTTCCAAACACCTGACTGACTCTCATATTTCTATTGTTCATAATCTGCTCAATTTCTTTCAGGTGATACAAATGTATCGGATCTCCGTTCTCAAACCTTGGCTTACCCAAAGGCTCTCCATATGCAAAATCATTTTGACCATACAGCAAAATCTGCTTTTCCCTGTCCCATTCAAATCTGGACAACGTAATACCATTTTCACCGGCATCCCATAGATCACATGGAAAATGCGTATCTGCATAATCCGCACTCATGATATCCATAACATGCTTTCCTCCATGACGTAATGCCTTAGCTATCACATCAAAGATTTTCAGGTTTTCCGTGTCATTTTCTAAATAACCGATAGCTCCATCTGCCATATTGAGCACCACATCAAATTCTTCTTCAAATTCCACCTCTCGTATGTCCATATTCAGAAATGTCGCTGAAAGATTCTCTTTTTCTGCCTGCTTATTGGCATCTTCCACATATTCTTTGGTAATGTCAACTCCCACAACATCAAAGCCTCTTCTTGCAAATTCAAGACTATGTCTGCCAAATCCACATGCCAGATCCAGTATTTTCTCGCTACCGGTCAAACCCAGAATGTCTATCAGAAAATCCACCTGTTTTACGGTTTCTTCTGTCCATGATTGTTTCTTAATATCCAACGTCCAAATTTCCTTATACCAGTTTTCATTTTTAGGTTTCATCTCATTACGTCCTCCTTATTATTCCGGTGTGACCACCGTAAAGTTCACACTTCCCTTTGCCTTCTTGCCGGTAACTGTAATCTGATAGTTTCCGCTTTCCTCGATGACTACCTGAAACGTACCGGTCGAAATCTGATTTCCCTGATATACCGGTTCCTGTCCACTCTGACCTATTTCAACAGAAACCTCTCCCTCATCACTGACAATTTCTGTTTCAATCTTATCTCCTTCTGTCAGCTTGAATGTGTGTGTTTCTGTTGTATTCATCACGCTATATTCCAAAACAAACTGGTTCTCATTTGAAATCCTGTTGCCGTTATAGGTCGGCTGATGAAAGCCGCAGCCTGTCAGAAACAAACAGATAGCGGCTATCAATGACATAAGTCTTTTTCTATTTGTATCCTCTTTAAACAGCATGGCTCTTTCCTTTTCTAAAATGTATCATCGACAGAATCCCAATAGGGACAAAATAGGCACACCAAAATTCGAGTGCAATAACTCCCCCTACACTTGTTTCCCCACTTGACATGGAACTGAATACTCCTGTCATTGGCATAATAAAACATCCCAAATGGAACCTGTTTTCGCTATTATTCTATTCATTCTAACCATCCTCCAAACGGGATAAATGCGTCCGAATTATCCCGCCTTTCACATATTCATCTGTATCAATTCGATACTTTATATCTGTAAAATCTGCCCGTCGTAACTATTTCTCCCCCATTACACTCATAAGGTACTTCTTTTTCAAATACAAATCCCAGTTTTTTGATTACATTTCCTGAAGCAGGATTTTCTACTGCATGAACGGCAATGCATTCCTCTATATGCAGCACATCTACTGCATATCTGATAACCTCAGTCATCGCTTCCGTAACATAACCTTTTCCCCAGTATTTCTTTCCCAGATTATAGGAAATATCCCAATTTTTCTCTTCATCATTGAAGAAAATGAGACAGGTTCCAATAATCTCTCCTGTAGCTGCTAATTCAATAATCCACCGATTCCACTTTTCATTATCCAAATTTTCCAGTTCAAAATTTACAAATTCTCTTGCATCATCGATATTATCACTTGCTTTCCAGTACATATATCTGGATACATCCTCATCCTGCATCCAACAATCAAAGATAGCATCAATATCATTTTCCCTTATTGGTCTAAGGGTAAGACGTTCTGTATGTAATATAGGTGTTGACATTCTATTTTTCCTCCGTTACCACAAATATAAACTTATGCATTGCTTTCAACCGCCAATCATCACTCCCACATTCCCATGAAGTGCAATTCTGATTAATCCACAGATAATCAGATGCGCCGGATAGTATACATAGAAGAACCATTTCATGCCCTTCCACTTTCCACGCCAAAGGCCACATCACACTGGTTTGATTTAACACACCTGTCTGAAACGGAATAAACGGAATTTCAAAGGCAAAATGTGAAATCAATCACCTTTAGTTGATTTATTACCCAAATCCGAATTTATCAGCATCTCCATCGGTATGTATCGTATACCGCCCTCTTCCTGCATTTCATCCTTTCGGACAAAGCCAAGTCTTGCATATACCTCTTGTGCATATTCCGATGAGTGAACCGTAATCCGGGAATTTGTATTTTCCGCAAGGCTTGTCTCAAACAATTTTCTTCCAATGCCCTGCCTGTGATATTTTCCATCCACAAAGAACAGTGCGATATGTGAGCCTTCATTCCTTAACGCAATAATCCCAACCGGCTTTCCGTCTATAAAAGCACCATAAGCGGTAAGTGCATTCAGATAATCCGGGTCATGTATCGCATCCCAAAATGCCTGTTTCCCATTCTCCGGATAATTTACCGCCTCATATTTGCAGAAGACCTCCCATACCAACGGAAGCGCATCCTTAATTTGATTGATATTAAGCTTTTCTATCATGATCTGATTTTCTTTTGTCATCACTATTTTGCACCTCAATTCTCCCGTTATTTTCACACAATATAGGGATTACGCCGTAAGATTGTTTATATAAATCTATTCACATTATAATGGGGAAATAATAGAAAAGTCAATAGATATTACGGCATCTTATGCCCCCAAATTGGCAACTTACGTCAAATATGTTGCAGATAACATTTTTCTCCTGTAATCTACGTCTCGAGGAGGCGAAAAAACATGAATCATATTATCGAATTAAAAAATATTTATCACCGCTATAACCAAAAGGAAGTCCTGAAAGGAATATCTCTTACCGTGGAAAAGGGCGAAATCATTGGACTTCTCGGTCCTAGCGGGGCAGGCGCCGGGGTAATGTGTCTTGCCGGAGGATATACCGGTCTGAACGCAGTGCGATTCTTATTGATTTTAGCCGCAGGCATTCTTACTTCGATTATAATCGGCGCTGCAATCGGTGCTTTCAGCAAAAATCAAATGGTGGCAACTTCCATTATGACACCGGTTATGATGATATTTGCTTTTGTGCCTATGATAGGAGGCTTCAACGAGCATGTGCAGAAAGTAAGTAAGCTTTTGTATTCCGGTCAGATTGATTATCTGATTGGCAACATCGGAAATGCCAGACTCCAAACTTCTTCTTTGTTAATTATCCTGATTAATGCTATAATAGCATTGATACTTTTTACACTGGCATATAGAAACTTACGAAAGGTATAACGCCAATGAAGATAAACATCAACGTAGATGAAAGTTTCTCTGCACTTGAAGTGAATATTAACTGTAGCGAACTCTCCGAGGATGTCGAGCGCATTATTTCCGCCATCCGAATGAGTTCCAAACAGTTAGTAGTCAAAAATACGCAATCTGATGAAGATGTCATCCTTGATGCAAGGGAAATCGCCTACGCCGAAGCTATCGACAGGAAATGCTTTATCTATACAAAAAACAATGTATATGAAACATCCTACAAGCTATATGAACTGGAAGCCTTGTTTTCCGGCATGAAATTTTGCAGAGTAAGCAAATCCTGTCTGGTAAGCCTCAAATTCATCTCCTCGATTAAAACAGAGCTGAATCACAGGCTTCGGTTAACACTGAAGAACGGAGAAGCAATTATTGTTTCCAGACAGTATGCAGACAACATCAAAGAACAGTTAGGAGTAAAAAAGAATGGATGATAAAAGAACTTTTTTGGATTTTTGCAGCTTTGTAATGAAAACCTTTGGTATTTGCGTATGCATTTTATCCGTAATTACCTTATTGGCAAATAATGAAATGATTGAAACCGGAAATATGTTTTCCTTCGGCAACAAAGCAATTTCGATTACGGTTTTGCTGCAATTCTTGCTGCTCTCTTTTTTTACGGCAGTCTTGGTATTTTTGTTTACATCAGAATATATGATAAAATGTATGTCCTTAACGGCAAGACTCATTTTGATGCCTTTATCCATTCTTATCTGTTTAGGAATCGCCATTTATTTCTTTGGATGGTTTCCTGCCGGAGATATCCTTCCATGGATTCTTTTTGTGGTAAGTTTCCTGATATGCTTTGGTGTCAGCCTTGCTATTACGTTACACAAAAATAAAGAAGCTGATGATGATCTGAACAAAGCACTCACAAAGATGAAATAAGGTATTTCGTCTCTTTACTGTTTTGCCGCCATGTTATATATCGATGTAACAGGCGCAGAAAGTTCAATTGCCGCTTTGTAGCTGTCATATTTTGCTGCCGGCAACGTAAATACTGCATCTTCCGCAATCCCTGCAAACAGCTTTCTGGCCTCCTGCTTACAATCCCACTTTTCTGTCTGAAAGACTATTTTTTTCAAGTTTGCACATTGATAAAATCCCCCGTCGGATATCGTTTCTACCTTTTCCGGTATCGTAATTTCCCGTAAGGATGTACAATTGGTAAATGCTTTTTCTATCAGTACAAGCTGTTCCGGAAGTGTAACGGCTTCCAGTGATGTACAGTTTTGGAAGGTATACCGCATCTTCTTAACATTGTCCGGAAGTTCTATCTGTTTTAGCCGCGTACAGTTTTTAAAACAGCACCTTTCCATGGTTAATGTGGAATTCGTATTCTTCTCAAATTCTACTGTTTCCAGTGCCGTGCACTCTCTGAATGCATCCACGCCGATGGTCCGTACCTTCCCCGGAATCGTAACGACAGTCAGCTTCGTGCACCCCATAAATGCCTGCCACCCTATGGAACGTGTGCTTGCAGGTATCTTTGCATCTGTCAGGCCGGCACATCCGCTAAAGTTTTCTCCTCCCAGTTCGACCAGCTTCTTTGTGTCAAATACTACCTTTTTCAGCTTTGTACAATTTTTAAAATTAGCAGAATACATGTACTCCACCTTTGCAGGTATAGTAATCTTCTTCAAAGTCTTACATCCGTCAAACACTTCACCCATGGTCTTCAACTGTGCCGGTAACTCTACAGTTTCCAAAGCCGCGCAGTTCTGGAAGGTATTCTGCAGCTTTTCTACATTATCTGAAAGTGTCACCTTTTTTAGTTTTTTACAATTTCGAAATGCTCCATCTCCCAGCGTCATACTCTTATTTTTGTTCTTTCTGAATGTAACTGTTGTGAGATTCGAACAATTTTCAAACGCATATCCATTCACAGCTTTTATGCTTTGTGGCAAAGTGACGTTTTTTACCTTGGTGCATCCTCTGAATGCACTCTGTCCAATGGTTTCTAACTTCTCCGGAAATGAAATCCCGCCCAGCTTTACGCAGTTTTCAAAGGCTCTCTCCCCTATTGCGAAAAGTGCTTTCGGAAAATTTATCTGTTTTAAACCGGTGCACTTTGCAAAAGCACCGCTTCCTATTTCTTTGACCGAAGTACCAAGCTGTGCTGTTTTCAGATTCACACATGGGTTTATGGTTCCAATTCCGGAATCACATGAAAAAGCATATTGTGGTACATTTGTAATGCCATTCTTTACCACAACTTTCTTGATATATCCGGCATACTGGCTCCACGGATATCTGTCTGTTTTCTCATACGGCTCACCCATATAATATGCCCGTCCGGCTTTCATGGCTCCTTTTCCCGAAAAAGTCAGTGTGCCGTCTTTTCCAAGTTTCCATGCAATATTTTTTCCCCATGTTCCGCTTTCTATAACACTCTTTTTTGTACCGCTATTCTGCGATTTTCCTTTACTGTTAACAAACTTCGCCTTGCCGGAAACAAAATACTGCAAAACTTCTTTATATGTAGCAAATTTCTTATCCGGAAGCGTAAATACCGCCTTCTCCGCCATGCCCCGAAACAGCATATCCTTATTGGCGCATTTCTTCAAATCCAGTTTCTCCGACTGAATCACGATCTTTTTCAGCTTTTTACAATGGTAAAACAGCTTCCCATCCAATGTCTTCACATTTTCCGGAATCACAATATTCTGTAGCGCAGTGCAATCCATAAATGTTCCTGTCAGAGTGGTGGCCTGCTTCGGTATTTTTACCGTCTCCAAAGATGTGCATTTGGCAAATGTATACTTTAAAGTAGTCTGTTTTGCCGGAAGCTCTATCTTTGTCAGACTCGTGCATTGTGAAAAACAATAGTCTCCAAGATTGATATTATTATCTCCTTCAAAAGTCACTTTCTGTATCCCGGCGCACTGATAAAATGCCTTTTTCCCAACCTTTTTTATCCCAGCTGGTATGGTAACTTCTTTTACTCCGGTACAGCCGGCAAAAGCGTTGCTGTCAATCTGTGTCGTATTTTCCGGAATCTCTATCCGGGTAAGTCCCTTGCAAAACCGAAATGCCCTTTGTCCAATCTTCGTGATCGTTTGTGGAAAAACAATGCTGTCCATATTCGTGCATCCTTCAAAAGCACGTTCCGGTATTACAGTCACCGATGCCGGTATTTCCATTTTCTTTAATCCCCTGCATCCGGAAAAAGCACCATTTCCTAAAGATTTCAAATTCTCCGGCAATCGAATATCTGTCATATGGACACAGCCGTTAAAAGCAGAATCCTTAATTTCCGTTATCGTGGAAGGAAGTTCCACCACTGCTAAATTATCATAATAACCATCAGATTCATCGCCATAACCCAAATGGTAATAACCAAATGCCTTTGTGGCCACATTAGTAATTCCTTCCCCGATTACAACTTTCTTGATATCTTTCATGTAATTAATCCAGGGATACAATTCCAAGGGTGTCTCATTAAATTCATCATAAAAGGCATCTCCCTCTGCCATCTCCCCTGCACCGGTCAGCGTTAAAGTTCCTTCGTCATTCAACGTCCAGGTAATATTGTCTCCCCATTTTCCCTGTGCTTTCACCTGTGCCGCATTGACTGCCGGAGTAATCAGCCATATCATTGCCACAATACAGACAAATGCAATCCATCGACAATACTTCGATATACGCACCATAACATCATGTTTCATAAAATCCGCTCCTCTCCTAACGCAAACTATTCAATCGTTTATTTCTATAATTTTTACCTGATTTTGGAATAAAAAAGCACTTATTAAAGAATGCAGAAACGCTACCAGCACATGTAATATTATCATATTATCATCTTATTTTCTTTTAAAAATGCTCCATTACATTGAATAAGGTTCCTTCAATACTGATTATTTCATCAATAGGGATTGAAACACCGGTTTCCTCAAGATAGACTCCGCCATCTTTTAACTTATCGGGAGCGAAATTTCCGTAATTATTAAATATCATTGCTGTGTGAAACGGAAATAGCAACAAAATATAAAAGCCCCTTATAGCTTCTACTAACACATCTTATTTTCATAATCTTGTAACTCATGAAAAATATTATCAACAAACACTTTACCATCAATAATTCGATACATCATAAAATATCTATGATTTAAGAAATTGATACGCCGGTACTCTAACTGACGAAGTTTTGGATTATCACAAAGTTTCAAACTACCGGCCACCCTCTTTAAGCTTTCAACTGTTGCATCGTAATCATCTAAAACATTCTGTGCAGCTTTTATATTTCCCTTTTCCATAATCAAGTACCTTATGAAATGTTCCAAATCTTCCTTAGCATCTTCTGTGACAAAAATTTTATATTCCATATTTTGTCCTCATTTCTGATGACACTTCAGAAGCTTCTTGAATTCTCCCCTGTTCGGCATGTTCACGTGATTTTACCAGTTTGCTCAATAATTCTTTTTCTGACAACACTTCATATGGATTATTATTTACTCGCTTAATTTCAAAAGGAAAACCATTTACAGCTACTGCCTGTGTTAAAAACATACGAATCGCTGTCGTGGTATCTGTACCTAAATCCTTAAATAATGCATCTGATTTAGTTTTTAAATCATCATCTACTCTTAACTGAATTGTGCTAGCCATTTTTATCAACCTCCTATTGCTTTCATCAAATTGATAATACCAAAAAAGCATTGCTGAGTCAATGCGCTTGCAATGATCTAGCATCATATGTCATTCTTTGTATATTTCAAAAGAAGTATTCCCTTTTCCACTTTGAGTTGCGTCAGAACAATTTTCACAACTCCGAGCACAATAAGAGCAAGAATACATAAGAAATAGAAAGAAACGTGCTTTCACACGCATGACTCAATGCTCCAGCATATTTTCGATAAATATCCCATATCCCCGTGTCGGATCATTCACAAGGACATGGGTTACCGCCCCGATAATCTTTCCATTCTGAATAATGGGACTTCCGCTTAGTCCCTGCACCACTCCGCCTGTCAGACTCAAAAGATCCTCGTCATCCACCCGGAAGCGGATTCCCTTATTATCATCCCCCGGCTCATAATCCACAGATTCAATTTCAATATGATACATTCCGATCTCTCCGGACGCATCCGAAAGAAGCATTGCCTCTCCAAGTTGTACATCCTGCTTGTAGCAGACCGGATAGACCACATCCGAAAAATGCTGCCGGTCATAAAAATCCTGTTCTAATGTTCCATAGATTCCAATATCCGTGTTATCCTCTACTTTTCCAAGCCTGTTTGCTTCTCCGTAATATACACTTCCCTCCAGTTCTCCGGGTTCGCCCCGCTGTCCTCTCTTAATCCCGAACACCTCTGCCCGGTACAGATATCCCTCCGTAATTCTAAGCAGTCCGCCTGTCTCGCCGTCTCCGATTCCATGCCCAAGTGCCCCGAAATCTCTTTCGTTATTGTAATAGGTCAGTGTACCGATTCCTGCCATATCATCCTTCACCCATACTCCCAGCTTATAAGTACAACCATTCTCCTCCTGCACTGGCACCGCCTGTACCGATACTTTAATCTGTTCCTGCCCTCTTATCAGTGTCAGTACCATCGGACTCTGTCCGTTTTCTGCAATCTGGGAAACCAGTTCCTCCTTTGTGGAAATACTTGTGCCATTTACCTCCATGATGTAATCCCCTGCAAACAGGATATGATCTGCGGGTTCTTCGAATACACCATCCAGTGTCTCCACCGGACTGGTATCAAGAACAAACACCCCGTTTGTGGCTCCATAGATTCCCACCACATGTCCGGAAGCATACAGGCTTTTGTCTCCCACAACCGATACTTCCACTTCCTTAATCGGAAAAAGACCAAAAAGATAACAGGTTACCTTATAATTTCCTGCCTCTAATTTTTCGCCGGTCACGCACTTCCTCCGCCTCTGAATGGTTTGATAGGTGCTCTCCCCCACATCCACCATCACTTCCCGTCTGCTTTGGTCTGCCGCAAGCATTACCGGCAGCTTCTGGTCAAGCTGCAGTGTCTGCCCCTCCTGCAGATAGACATGCCCCGGAATGGAATCCATCATCGTTCCATAGGCAAAACAACAGAGGATGCATAAATAAATCCAAATTAAATTTTTATAAAACTGGGCATAAAAAGACCGCATACTATTCCTCCGTTCCATTGCTTGAACACTCCTAATAGTATGCGGTAAAATTTCAACAACTATACAGCTGCTTACGCCCGGGTGTTTTCCCGAACCCTGGCTGCCATCTGTTTCATCTCTCTTGCACTCTGCATAACCGTATCTGTAATCTCTACGCCTCCTAACATACGTGCAAGCTCTTCGATGCTCTCCTCCTCTTTCAGTCGCTTGATTCGTGAGTATGTAGATTGATGCTCCACAGACTTCTCGATCAGGAAATGGGAGTCGGCCATAGCTGCAATCTGCGGCAGATGTGTAATGCAGATGATCTGGTGATTCTTTGCGATCAGGTTCATCTTTTCTGATACCATCTGCGCCGTGCGCCCGCTGATTCCGCTGTCAATTTCATCAAAGATCAACGTGGCAATGTCATCCGATTCCGCCATGACTGTCTTGATAGCCAGCATGATGCGTGACAGCTCTCC
>JAQXZD010000063.1 GCA_029227035.1 Lachnospiraceae bacterium | reverse complement strand
ACTCCGTGAATTAGGTTATCCTACATTCACAGAGTTTTATCTGAAAGTATGTGAAAACTAAGGAACCGCCGTATACCGAACGGTACGTACGGTGGTGTGGGAGGTCGGTAGATAAAATAATTATCTACCTCCTACCCGATTCAGGGTTTTGTCTGCATCATATGTTTTAAGATATGGTCAATATAGCGTCTTAACATGACATCCGAAGAGCAGAAGTCTTCCGTTACTTCGAAGTAAGAAATCTTATCCTTATACTCCTTGCGAAATTCCGGTTTCATGACAACCTCATATTGCGGCAGGAAAGCCCCGGTTTTTCTGGTGTAGCAATTGCTTGCCATAGCAGGCTGTCGGAATTCTTTGTCCACATAAGAAGCGACACTTTTGTGCATGGCTAAATCTTCCTCCGGAAGATAGTAATAGTCCTTGTAATTCGGATGGAAAAATCGCAGTTCTCCTTCGTAAACCGGCACCCGGATGGAGGTGCGGGATTGGCTGATCATCAGATAAAAGAAATCCGATTTGCAGGATATGCGCTTTGGCACCGGATAATCATTCTGCAAAGTGATAATCAGTTCTTTTCCTATAGAGCCGTTGTAAGCGTGATATTCATCAATTCTGGTAGACAGAATGGAATACTGGCCGTTGAATATTTCGATGTAGGAGAGGATTGGAAGCAGGTCCACCATATGCAGGACATCCTCATAATTGTGCAAATGCAAAAGCGCAGAGCTTTCTTCCGTTGGATTTTTAACATAGTCCAGATAGACATTGATCAATTCACCGCCGGTCTGCTTGTCATCCCGGGGAAGTCCCAGAAAAGCCTCAATGGTTTTTTGCTTGTAATTGGGCAGTTTCAGAAGAAATTTTAAACCTGATACGGATTTGAAGATGTCGAGGTACTGGTAACTCTGAAAATGGTCTTCGATTCCGTAGTGCTTGCATTTGGCTTTCAGGTAGGGAATGTCAAAGCCGATTCCATTGAAGGATATCAGGGTGTTATGGTTTTCCAAAATGGCAAGAAACGCTTCCAGAACCTGCGCTTCTTCTTCCGGCTGTTCTGCAAAAAACTGGTCGATACAGATATATTTTCCGTCTCTTCGGGCGCAGCCAATCATATACAGGCTGGAAGAGGAAGGGGAAAATCCGGTTGTTTCAATATCAAAAAAAATGGACTCCGTGTCAAAAAGCTGTTCGGAGAGAGAGTCCTTTTTGATGTATAGTTCTCTGCTATGGGTAGTTTTCATGAAAAATTCCTTTCAAATAAAGTTCATCCAAAACAATTCAGGCTTATTATAACATAATCTCCTTGGTGTGGCATAAATTTATAAGGTAAATTGTACTAAAAAGAATACAATATAAAAAATAGAAATTATAAGTAGAATAATAGTAGAAAAGTGCTATAATTTAATTGATAATGTGTCATAAACTATAATGTTTTGACAAAAAATAACAGGAAAGAGGGCACAAGAATGGGTTTGAAAACATTTAAAGGCGGCGTTCATCCGTATGAAGGTAAGGAACTTGCCAAGGATTCGCCAATCAAAGAAGTTTTACCCAAAGGGGAACTGATTTTTCCATTGTCACAGCACATTGGAGCACCGGCGACTCCTGTTGTCGCTGTAGGGGATACAGTGCTGAAGGGACAGAAGATTGCGGAGGCAGGAGGCTTTGTTTCTTCTCCGATTTATTCGTCTGTATCCGGAACTGTTACCAAGATCGAGCCGCGGCGTGTAGCTGTGGGAGACATGGTGAATTCCATTGTGATTGAGAGCGATGGGGCATTTATTGAAACGGGGTATGAGACGGTTGATGACGTTACTTCCTTGTCGAAGGAAGAGATTATCAACAAAGTCAAAGAGGCCGGAGTTGTGGGAATGGGCGGTGCAGGATTTCCTACGCACGTCAAGTTGTCTCCAAAGGAGCCGGAGAAAATTGAGTATATCATTGCAAACTGCGCGGAGTGTGAGCCGTATCTGACGGCTGACTACCGGAGAATGCTGGAGAAGCCGGAGGAACTGGTGGCAGGAATGAAGATTATCCTGCAACTGTTCGACAATGCAAAGGGCGTGTTCGGTGTAGAGAACAATAAACCGGACTGTATCGAAAAGTTAAAGGATCTTGTGAAGGATGAACCGCGCATGGAAGTGTGCGAGCTTATGACCAAGTATCCGCAGGGCGGTGAGCGTCAGCTTATTTATGCAGTTACCGGGCGGGCAATCAATTCCAAGATGCTTCCGGCAGATGCAGGTTGTATTGTCGATAATGTGGAAACCATTATTGCCGTATATAATGCGGTGAAAAATGGACTTCCGGTGATGAAGCGTGTCGCAACCATCACAGGTGACGCAATTCAAAGTCCATCCAATTTCCTATACAGTATCGGAACACCATATTCCCAACTGGTAGAGGCTGCCGGAGGATTTAAGACTGAGCCGGAGAAGATCGTATCCGGTGGTCCGATGATGGGATTTGCCATGTTCGGACTGGATGTTCCGACCACAAAGACTTCCTCATCCCTTCTTTGTCTTGGAAAGGATGCGGTTGCGGCTTCAGAACCACTGGCATGCATCAACTGCGGAAGATGCGTGGAGGCATGTCCGGAGAATCTGATTCCATCCCGTCTGGCAAAGTTTGGCAACAACGGATTGATGGAAGAGTTCGAAAAGTGGCATGGACTTGAGTGTATCGAGTGTGGAAGCTGTACTTATGTATGTCCTTCCAGAAGACAGGTCGCTCAGTCGGTTAAGACCATGAAGAAGTTAGTGTTGGCAGAAAAGAGAAAACAAAAATAAAACAAGAGAAAGAGGTGGATTGTTGTGAGTGAAAAATATCAGGTTTCATCTTCACCACATGTTCGTGCCAAGGATTCTACCAGCAGAGTAATGCTGTATGTGATCATTGCATTGCTTCCGGCAACTTTGTTCGGTATCTATAACTTTGGCTATAAGGCATTGATTTTAATTTTGGTTACAATTGCAAGCTGTATGGCTTCCGAGTGGATTTTCGATAAGATTGTACACAAGAAGAACAGCCTGCCGGATTTGAGTGCGGTGGTTACCGGCCTGCTTCTGGCATTGAACCTGCCGGCAGAACTGCCGTGGTGGGAAGCGGTTATCGGAAGTGTGTTTGCAATCGTGATTGTCAAGATGATGTTTGGCGGTCTGGGACAGAACTTTATGAATCCGGCACTGGGCGGACGTTGTTTCCTGTTAATCGCGTTTGCCGCAGATATGACGAATTTCGCAAGTGCAAAATATGAGGCATATTCCGGAGCAACGCCTCTTGGAATGATTCGGAATGAGGGGCTTTCTTCGGTCAATGTAATGGATATGCTGACCGGACAGATTCCGGGAACCATCGGTGAGACATCCGTGATTGCTATTTTAATCGGTGCAATCATCCTGATTCTTACCGGCGTGATTACCCTGCGGATTCCGGCATCTTACATCATTACTTTTGCGGTATTTATGTTCCTGTTCGGTGCGCAGAGATTTGATATTACATATGTTGTTGCACAGTTGTGCGGCGGTGGTCTGATGCTTGGAGCATTCTTTATGGCAACGGATTATGTAACTTCTCCGATTACACCGGGAGGACAGATTATATTCGGTATCTGTTGCGGACTTCTGACCGGAATATTCCGTTGCTTTGGTGCAAACGCAGAAGGTGTATCCTTTGCAATCATTTTAAGCAACCTGCTTGTTCCGCTGATTGAGAAGTTTACAGTTCCGAGAGCATTTGGTGTTGTAAAGGAGGCAAAGAAGAATGAATAAAAAGATTGTACATGACGCTTTGATTTTAACTGCCTTTACATTGGTATTGGGCTTGATTCTCGGAATCGTATACGGGATTACAAAGGGGCCGATAGACCAGGCGAACGAGAAAGCGAAAAATGAAGCATATAAGGCTGTATTTTCAGAGGCAGACAGCTTTAATCAGCAGGAATATGATAAGGATGAGGCCAATCAGATGATTTCCGATGCCGGATATAGCGATACGATTGATGACGTGGAGCAGGCGGTTGACAAGAGCGGCAATGCGCTGGGGTATGTGGTTACGGTTACTGCGAAGGACGGAAGTCAGGGAAGCATCACTTTTTCCGTCGGAATCAAAAATGACGGTACCGTAAACGGTTATTCCATCACGGATATCAGTGAGACACCGGGACTGGGAATGAAAGCGAAAGACGAAGAGTTTTCCGGTCAGTTTGCAGGAAAGCAGGTAGAGGCTTTTACGGTTGTTAAGCAGACACCGGCTTCGGAGGATCAGATTGAGGCGATTACCGGTTCGACCATTACTTCCAAGGCTATGGCGAACGGCTGCAATGCTGCAATCTATTACTTCCAGAATGCGTTAGGAGGTGCTCAGTAATGAATAAATATGTTGAACGTTTATATAACGGAGTGATTAAGGAGAACCCGACCTTTGTTCTGATGCTTGGTATGTGTCCGACACTGGCGGTTACCTCCTCGGCTGTAAATGGATTGGGTATGGGACTTTCCACATTGGTGGTACTGGTATTCTCAAACCTTTTGATTTCCCTTTTCCGCAAGGTGATTCCAAACGGTGTGCGTATGCCGGCATATATTGTTATTGTCGCATCCCTTGTTACGGTGGTTCAGTTTTTGATGCAGGCATATCTGCCAAGTCTGTCCGCAGCTCTTGGTGTATATATTCCGCTTATCGTCGTAAACTGTATCATCCTGGGACGTGCGGAAAGCTATGCGTCCAAGAACGGCCCGGTTGAGTCCATCTTTGACGGAATCGGTATGGGACTCGGATTTACGTTGGGATTAACCATTATCGGTCTGATTCGTGAGATTTTAGGAGCGGGAACTTTCTTTAACATGCCGTTTTTATCTGCTATTGACGGCTTTACACCGGCTACCATTTTTATCATGGCTCCGGGAGCGTTTCTTGTACTGGGCTTCCTTGTTGCCGGAATGAATATTGTCCGCAGAAAGATGGAAGCAAAGGGCAAGCCGCTGGCTGAGCCTGCCGGATGTCTGTCCGGAGATTGTGCACACTGTGGGCAGTCTGCAATGTGTACCGGAAAAAGTGCTGCGGCAGAGAATAAGGAGGGATAGAGACAATGAGTACATTAACTGAATTGATACTGATTGCGATTACTTCCGCAATCATTAACAACGTCGTATTAAGCCAGTTCCTTGGTATCTGTCCTTTCCTTGGTGTGTCCAAGAAGACAGAGACTGCTGCCGGCATGGGCGGAGCGGTAATCTTCGTTATTACGATTTCTTCTTTTATTACCGGTCTGATTTACAAATATGTTCTGGCGAATCCATTTCTTTTGAGCAAGGGAATTGACCTGACTTATTTGAAGACCATCGTCTTCATTCTGGTTATTGCAGCACTGGTTCAGTTTGTGGAGATGTTCTTGAAGAAAAAAGTGCCGTCTTTGTATAAGTCACTGGGTGTGTATCTGCCTTTGATTACAACAAACTGTGCGGTACTTGGTGTGGCATTGAACTGTGTGACCTATGAATACAATCTGTTGCAGAGCGTTGTCTATGGATTTTCCACAGCGTTGGGATTCTTTATTGCAATCGTGCTGATGGCAGGTATTCGTGAAAAAATTGAATATAATGACATCCCTAAGACATTCAAGGGGACGGCAATTGTTTTGCTTACTGCCTGTCTTATGTCCATTGCCTTCATGGGATTCTCAGGAATGAAATTTTAGGAGGAAGAGACTTATGATAACTGGAATTATTGTCGCAGCCCTTGTGGTAGGCTGTGTAGGAATTATTCTTGGATTTTTCCTCGGAATTTCCGGAGAGAAATTTAAGGTAGAAGTAGATCCCCGTGAGGAGGCAATTCTGGAAGTGCTTCCGGGCAACAACTGTGGCGGTTGCGGCTATGCAGGATGTTCCGGACTTGCTGCAGCCATTGCAAAGGGAGAAGCTCCGATCGGACAGTGTCCGGTGGGCGGAGATCCGGTGGCTGCCAAAGTCGGTGAGATTATGGGCGTTTCCGCGGGAGCAAGCGTGAAAAAGGTCGCTTTTGTCAAGTGTGCCGGAACCTGTGAGAAAGCAAAACAGGACTATGACTATACGGGAGTGGAAGATTGTGCAGCCATGGCATTTGTGCCAAACGGCGGTCCGAAATCCTGCAATTACGGATGTCTCGGATATGGTTCCTGCGTAAAGGCATGTCCGTTTGATTCCATCCATATCGTAAACGGAATTGCAAAGGTGGACGAGAAGACCTGTAAAGCCTGTGGCAAGTGTGTTGCTGCCTGCCCGAAGCATCTGATTGAGCTTGTACCGTATGAGGCAATGCATCTGGTACA
>JAQXZD010000062.1 GCA_029227035.1 Lachnospiraceae bacterium | reverse complement strand
ACCATTTCGGAACCAATGTGCAGATTGGGTATTTTGATCAGCAGATGGCGATGTATTCCGGCAGCAAAACGGTGCTGGATGACTTCTGGGATGAGTTCCCGAACCTGACGGAAACGGAGGCCAGAAGTGCATTGGGAGCATTTCTTTTCAGCGGGGATGATGTGTTTAAGAATATCGACATGCTCTCAGGAGGAGAGAAAGTGCGCCTTGCCCTGTGTAAGATTTTGAAGCGGAAACCGAATGTCCTGATTTTGGATGAGCCGACGAACCATATGGATATTGTGGGAAAGGAAACCTTGGAGAGCATGCTTTGTGACTTCTCCGGCACCTTGATATTTGTATCCCATGACCGTTATTTCGTGCGGAAGGTGTCCAACCGTCTGCTGGTTTTTGAGGATGGAACAACACACTTATATCAGTTTGGCTACGAGGAATATCAGGAGAAGCTGGAACGTGAGGTTGCAGAGAGTGAAGAAAATGAAAGAAAGCAGTCTCCGGTTTTTGGCGGTGCAATCAGTCAAAACGGACAGCAGCGGGAAAACAGCGGTCGGAAAGAATATTATAATCCGGGGAAGGAGCGCTCCAGACTCGAAAAGAAGATTAAAAAGGCTGAGGAGGAGCTTGCCGCCAAGGAAGAACGGCTGGAAGAACTGAAAGCAGAGCTGCTTTTGCCGCAGTATCAGTCAAGTTATTCCAAGCTTACGGAGATACAGGAACAGATTGATGCTTTGGAGGAAGAAATTCTGGAAGACATGAATGTATGGGAAAGTTTGTCGCAGGAGTTGGAGAAGTTGTAGCCTTTCGTCAAAATTACCACGATTTAGACAGAAAAAAGACGAAAATTAGTCGATTTGCTTGAATTGTGTATACATGAGTGGTACAATAGTATTATTATTTTGAAAACAGATGGAGGAAGAATGAATGGAAAATCAGAACAATAAGGTACATTTCTGGTATTCAATGAGAATGAAGATTCTAAGAGTGGTAGCAATTGGCGTCATCACCACCTGTGTGGCCATTCTTGCAATTGTCATTCCGTTTGTACGGATGAATATGAAGTCCATGACGAAGAGTTCCATGGCAGACATTACCGAAGCCTATGCAAGGAATGTTGAGGAACATTACAGAGAGAATTCGAATATGGATTATGAGGATTACAAGGAGCTGTTGAATGGAGCCGGAATGAGTCAGGCAGAATCTTCTTATGTTTATGTGGTAGATTCCGCCGGAAACTTGCTTTATCATCCGACGCAGGATAAGGTGGGACAGCCGGTGGAGAACGAACTCGTGAAAGGGCTGGTGGCAGATCTTGCCGCTGGAAAAGATGTGAAGTCAGCAGGCATTGCCGAGTATAAGTTTGACGGGGCAAAAAAATATGCGGCTTATGAAATTCTGTCCAATCAGAATATTATTGTGTTGTCGGCAGATGAAGAAGAGGTCTTTTCTGAGTTACACTCCATTATGCTTCTGGCAATTGCGGCGGGAGTCATAGTTTTTGCGGTGGTTCTGGTCATTGCATGCTTCTATTCGGCATTCATGGTAAAACCGCTTCGACAGATTACCAACCTGATTAATGAGATGAAGGACTTCCGTTTCCTGCATCATGCAGAGAACGATAAGCTGGTAGCACGCAAAGATGAGTGCGGAGCGATGGCGAAGGCAGTGCGCGAGATGCGGACGAAGCTGAAAGGTGTGATTCGTGAGATTGATGAGGTCAGTGAGCGTCTGTTTGAAACTGTGGAGCAACTGAAAGTGACCTCTGACGAGATTAATACTTCCTGCACGGATAACAGTGCCACAACCCAGCAGCTTGCGGCAGGAATGCAGGAGACCACGGCAACCACACAGTCTATCAATGCAAATATCGGGGATATGCAGAATGAGTCAGGAGAGATTCAGAATCTTTCCAAAGACGGAGAGAAGCTTTCTTATGAGATTGAGACAAGGGCAGACCAGTTGCGTACCACAACCGGACAGTCCGTACATATGGCAACCGATATGTTTGAGCAGGTAAAGGCAGAGACGCAGAAAGCCATTGAGGATGCCCAGGCAGTGGACAAGATCAATGAGCTTACCGGAGTAATTATGGAGATTTCTTCCCAGACAAGCCTTCTTGCCCTGAATGCTTCCATCGAGGCCGCCCGCGCGGGAGAGGCAGGAAGAGGATTTGCGGTGGTTGCATCCGAGATTGGAGCTCTGGCAAATCAGACCTCGCAGACAGTAGAGAATATTAATTCCATTGTGGAGGAAGTAAATCGTGTTGTAAACAATATGGCAGCATCCATGAACAAGACTACAGAGTTTATGGAGAAGAATGTTCTGCCGGATTACGAGAATTTCTATCAGGTCAGCAACCAGTATGCAAGCGACGCACAGACGGTAAAAGAGAGCATGACAATGATTCAGACCTCCCTGACCAGTCTGAACGGCACAATTGGTACGATTGCACAGGGGCTTGACGGCATCAACGATACCATCAGCGAATCCGCAACCGGTATCAATGATATTGCGGAGAAGACTACCAATGTGGTTACCCGGACGTCCGATAACGAGGCGCTTGTGGAGACTTGCCTTGCAGATGCAGACGGCTTAAAGAAACTGACTGAGAAATTTTATATTGAATAATTCGGCTCTGAGGTTTCTTATATCATAAAAAATGCATAAAATTTAAGAAAACTCTTTGCCTTTTTTGGTACTTATGTTATAATGATTACATGATACAAGGTATCAAATATACAGCAAAGGGGTTGGACATCATGAGAATTACAATCACAGGAAGAAACATTGAGCTGACGGAGGGACTGAAAGAAGCGGTGGAGGACAAGCTCCGCAAGCTGGAGAAATTCTTCACACCGGACACAGACGTTTTTGTAACACTGAGTGTGGAGAAAGAACGGCAGAAGATAGAGGTAACGATTCCGATTAAGGGACATGTGATTCGTTCAGAGCAGGTAAGCAACGATATGTATGTATCCATTGATCTGGTGGAGGAAGTGATTGAGAGACAGTTGCGGAAATATCGCACGAAGCTCGCTTCCAAGAAGATGAATGTGGCAGACAGCTTTTCGGAGGAATTCATTGAGGGGGATGCGGATGACGAGGAAGTACAGATTGTGCGTACCAAGAGATTCGGCATGAAACCGATGTATCCGGAAGATGCATGTGTACAGATGGAACTTACCGGACATGATTTCTTTGTATTCCGTAATGCGGAGACGGATGAAGTTAATGTCGTATACCGGAGAAAAGGCAATACATACGGCCTGATTGAGCCGGAGTGCTAGTATAGCGAACGGGAACAGGTTTACAGGAACTGCAGCATGAATATGCTGCAGTTCTTTAGTTATATGAATCTATGGGAAATAGGTACTTTGTGCACAATCAGCACGCGAAACGCACCTTTACAATATGAAAAAAATCAGATATTTTTAGTTCAGATACTGATTGGGGAGGTATCGGCATAATCGGGGTGGAGTTTACAAAGGAAGATAGAGAAGGAGAATGAAAAGTTTAATTAAAAAGGAAGACACATTACTGCAGTATATGCAGGAAACCATCAATGAAGGTGATTTCATCAGGCTGATTGGAGAATGGCTTGAGACGATGGAGGATGAACGGATGATACTGCTGAGAGAATTGATTTTCGAAGTGGAATTGTCAGAGATAGAAGTGTATAAGGACAAGCTTTATCGTTACGGAAGCTGTCTGACCAAGAAGAATTATTTGGAAAGAAAGATTTTTGAGCAACTTGTACTATTGACATGGCAGATGGAACAACATCAGTCTGCCGGGAATTGACAGATTACCATCAGAACTGGATGGCGCAGCACAAAAACATATCCTGAATTATGCGTGGGAAGCCGTGGAATGCGGCTTCCTTTTTATTTGAGGAAATTCTTGTATTTTGGTAGCAAGAGAGATTATAATATAGAGAAAAAGGTAACTATTCAGAACCACTTAGAATAAGAGTATTTTTAGTCCCGAAGGGACGGAAAAGCACTCGTAGAGAGGGCGAAAATGCGAATGTTGGTGGTTCTGAATTGTTAAAACTGTGCAGAGAGGAGAACAGAGCATGAATATAGTAGTTTTGGCAGGAGGACTCAGTACAGAGAGAGATGTGTCATTTGTGACAGGCAGCATGGTGGCAAAAGCCCTTCGGCAGAAAGGTCATAAAGCAATCCTGCTGGATGTCTTTATGGGATATGGAGATACAGAGGAAAATGTGGAGAACCTGTTTGACAGGTCCGAGGAAGTCAGCGTTAAGGTTACGGGAATTTCAGAGAAAGCACCGGATCTTGCAGCGGTAAAAGCTTCCCGGAAAGACCAGTCAGCCTGCTTTTTCGGGCCAAACGTGATTCGAATCTGTCAGCAGGCAGATATCGTGTTTATGGCACTTCACGGGGAGAATGGAGAAAACGGTAAAATACAGGCGGCTTTTGACCTGTTTGGAATCAAATATACGGGCAGTGATTACATAAGCAGCGCAATTGCAATGAATAAGGATCTGGCAAAGCGTGTTCTGTCACAGGCGGGGATTCCGGTACCGGGAGGAATCCGCATGAAGAAGGAGAAACGAGAGGATGATATCACAAAGCTGCCGGTTAAGCTTCCCTGTGTGGTTAAGCCGTGTTGCGGCGGTTCCAGTATTGGTGTGACGATTGCAAACACCGAGGAGGAATTTAAGGCGGCATTGGATGAAGCCTTCCGCTGGGAGAATGAACTGGTTATTGAAGAGTATATCCGGGGAAGGGAATTCTCTGTGGGAGTTATTCAGGGAGAGGTGCTTCCGATTATAGAGATAGCTCCGATTGAAGGTTTTTATGATTATAAGAATAAATATAAAGCAGGAAGCGCGGTGGAGACATGTCCTGCGGATTTGCCGGCAGAAGTGACGGAAGAAATGCAAAGATATGCAAAGCAGGCGGCAGAGGCGATTGGATTGGACACCTATTCCCGCACAGATTTCCTGCTGGATGAGAACAATCATATTTTCTGTCTGGAAACCAACACGCTTCCGGGTATGACACCGACCAGTCTTCTGCCTCAGGAGGCTGCGGCAGTCGGAATTGATTTCCCGACACTCTGTGAGAAACTGATTGAAATCGCATTAGAGAAGCATAAGGAGTAGATATGTTTGGATGTCATTACCAGAAAGAATTGGAAAACCGGATGCCCGGTATGACGCTGGAGAATATTGCAAAAGCCTGTGAAGGAACCTATGTCGGTTCCGATGAACACTTAAAGGATTATATTACAGGGGCGGTTACAGACAGCAGGAAAGTGCATCTTCACAATCTGTTTATCCCCATTAAGGGAGAGCGCGTGGATGGACATGATTTTATACCGGAGGTGTTTGAAAAGGGAGCGCTGGCGGTACTTTCCGAGCATGAACTGACGGAACCGGCGGGACCGTATATTCTTGTGGAATCCACCACGGAAGCGATGAAAAAGCTTGCGGCTTTTTACCGGAATCAACTGGATATCAAAGTGGTCGGAATCACGGGAAGCGTTGGAAAGACCAGTACGAAGGAGATGATTGCTTCCGTATTGGAACAAAAGTATGCGGTGCTCAAGACGGAGGGAAATTTCAATAATGAAATCGGTCTTCCGCTGACCATCTTTCAGATTCGGGCAACACATGAAGTGGCAGTGCTGGAGATGGGAATTTCCGATTTTAATGAGATGCACAGACTGGCGGCAATGGCAAACCCGGATATCTGTGTCATTACCAATATCGGTTTGTGCCACCTGGAGAATCTTGGGACGAGAGATGGCATTTTAAAGGCAAAGACGGAAGTGTTTGAGCATATGCGCCCGGATGGAAGTGTAATTTTGAATGGGGATGACGATAAGCTTTGTACGAAACAGGTGGTGAACGGAAAGCCGTCCATCTTTTACGGAATCGGACAGGGACAGAACAAAGGCATTTATGCAACGGATATTAAGAATCACGGACTGCGGGGGATGGAAGCAGAGATTCACACGCCACAGGGTGATTTTGCCGTGAAGATTCCAATTCCCGGAGAACATAATGTGTATAATGCACTGGCAGCCACCGCGGTTGGGCAGCAGATGGGCCTGTCCATAGAGGAGATTGCCCGTGGAATTGAGAGGACAAAGACCATTGCGGGCAGGACAAATGTGATTGAGACATCAGGCATGCTTGTGATAGATGACTGTTACAATGCCAATCCGGTTTCCATGAAAGCATCCATTGACGTGCTGGCGCATACCGAGGGCAGAAAAATAGCAGTGCTCGGCGATATGGGTGAATTGGGAGAGGATGAGCGAAAGATGCATCATGATGTGGGAACCGCTGTGAAAGAGACCGGAATTGATGTGCTGTTCTGTGCAGGAAAGCTGGCGAAGGAATATGCGGATGCGGCTTCGGGCGGAGATTGTGATGTATATTATTTTAAGACAAGTGAAGACTTGATCCCGGAATTGTGCAGCTTTGTAAAGGCGGGGGATGCAAT
>JAQXZD010000061.1 GCA_029227035.1 Lachnospiraceae bacterium | reverse complement strand
GCTTCTTTTATTACAGATGAAGGAAAGCGGATATAAGACCTCTGCTGTTTTGTTTTCTTGAAAAGAATTTAAAAAAGAGTGTTTACAAATATTTCCTTCTGTGCTATAGTCATGGCAAGCTGATTGCCGTGACAGATTCCTGCCGATCAGAATGGGGGAATTTAATGTCACAGAAGAAAAGATTCTTAAGGACAGTGTTAGCTGTCATCTGCATGGTTTCCATGCTTTTTATCACCAATCATCAGACAACTGTATATGCATTGAGCGGCTATGAGTATGTGGTGCTTAACAAATATTCCGTGAATATGAAGATTGGGGATGAAGATTATCTGATTGCAGTTACATCCACCGGGAAAAAGCCGAAGTTTTCATCAAGCGATACAAAGGTTGCATCGGTGAATACTTATGGAAAAATCACCGCAAAGAAAGCGGGGACGGCAACGATTACCGCAAAGATTGCCAATGGGGAGGCAAGCTGTAAGGTGAAGGTGGAGAAGACAATAATCAGTCTGAGTCAGAAGAGCATATCCCTGGAAAACGGATATACGGCGCGGCTGGAAGCAACGGTGTCGACCGGGCATCCGGTCACTTACAGATCAGGCAGAAGCAGTGTTGCTTCTGTAGATGAAAACGGCGTGATTACTGCGAAGAAACCGGGCGAAACCATCATTACGGTGACTGCGGACAAGACTTCCGCAAACTGTAAGGTTACGGTCAGGCAGCCAAAGGTTAAACTTAGCAAAACCGTGATTTCCATGTATCGGAAAGAGAGTGTTCGCTTATCCGTGCAATCCACATCCAAAACCATTCCCAAGTGGAAGACAAATAAAAAAAGTGTTGCCATCGTAGACAGTGACGGTAACGTTACGGCTGTCAAAAACGGTACGGCAATGATTACCGTTTCCGTAGACGGAGTCAGTAAAACCTGCGAGGTTACGGTAAAAAAGCCGGATATCCGGTTTGGAAAAGAGAAAGTCACCTTGTCTGTCGGAGAAAAATATCAGACAGAGGTAACGGTATCTTCCAAAAACCAACCCGAATATTCCAGTTCCAATACCAATGTCGCAACGGTGGATGCAAATGGTGTCATCTGTGCTAAAACGGCAGGGAAAGCATATATTTATGCAAAAGAGGATGGAACGAAGGAACGAATGACTGTGGTTGTGAAAAAAGTAAAGTCGAAATAATTGAGAAAAAGGCGGGACGGCGGCAATCAGCATCTTATACAATCGGGCTAAAATAATTCTTGCTATTTTATGGTATAAGAAGTAAAATATAGTTAGAAGGTACTAATACATACTTAAGGAGGGGTGACGTATGGCTGGATTGATGGTTTATACAGAAGAGACTTACTATTTTGAAGAGAAGATAAAAGTAATCGTGCGGCAGGGGGTGCTGCAGGAGAGAGAAGCCAATATGTCTTTTTATAATAAAGATGGTTTTTGGTTTGCTATGAATGTAAAAGACTCCATTTATGAGCTGGATGGTGTCACGAGCCTTATTGCCGTGAAGCTGAAGCAGCATGGACATTCGCCGAAGTTTAAGTATTCCTGCAAACATATCAATTACAGTTGCAGTGAGAAGCAGATTCTGGACACGGTTGATTTTTACATAACGGAGTCCAATGAACCGCATGTATTGTCCGTGATGGAGCAGATTAACCATTCACCGCATCTGAAAGCTTGGAATGTAAATTTGCATTTTTCGGATTTTGCAGGGATTCGGCGGTTTACGGATTCGATTTTCTATGGAATGTTTACCATTCCGGCATAATAGAGCTGATTGACAGAGGGTGTCGCGTTTGCGGCATCCTTTTTTGATAGCAAATTCCGTTGGATTTCCTATCAAAGTAAAATAAACACTATATAACAGTTGACAACAGTGATATAGTGTTATATACTGTTATATGTGGAGGAAAACAATATGCATATTATTATTAACAACTCATCCATGAATCCAATCTATGAGCAGATTATCAGTCAGATAAAAGAGGAGATTATAAGCGGAGAATTGGTTGAGGATACAGAGCTTCCATCGGTGCGCTCTCTTTCCAAAGAACTGAAGATTAGTGCACTTACAGTGAAAAAAGCATATGATCTGCTTGGTGAAGAAGGTTATACGGTGACGGTTCACGGCAAGGGAACCTATGTGGCATCGGTTAACCGGAACGTGCTTAAGGAGGAAAAACAGAAGGAATTTGAGGACGAGATGCAAAAGATTGTGGATCAGGCCAGAAAAAGAGGAATTACGGATTCTGAGATACGAGAGATGTTCGAGATTATTATGGAGGAAAAGTAAATGTTAAAAATTGATCATCTGACGAAAAAATATAAGAATTTTTCATTGGACTGCACCATGGAGATTCGACCGGGACAGGTGACCGGTCTGATTGGAAAGAACGGTGCCGGAAAAAGCACAACTTTTAAATCAATATTGGGACTTGTACGGCCGGACGGCGGAAGCATTGAGCTGTTGGGAAAACCCGTACAGACATTTACGAAGAAGGACAGAAAGCAGATAGGAGTGGTGCTTTCGGATTCCGGTTTCAGCAGTTATCTTACCATAAAAGACATTGCAGCCGTTCTGGCAAATATGTATGAGAAATTTGACAAGAAGGAATTTATGAACCGGTGCAGCAATTCGGAAATGCCTTTGGATAAGAAGATTAAAGAATTTTCTACCGGAATGAAGGCGAAGCTTAAGACACTGGTGGCGGTAAGCCATGATGCAGATTTCCTGATTCTGGATGAGCCGACGGTGGGACTTGATGTAACGGCAAGGGATGAGATTCTGGATATGCTCCGGGATTACATGGATGAAAAGGAAAATCGTGCAATCCTGATTAGCTCGCATATTTCTTCGGATCTGGAAACCTTGTGTGATGATTTGTATATGATAGACCACGGACAGATTCTCCTGCATGAGGATACGGATGTTCTGTTGAGCGATTATGCAGTGTTAAAGCTCAGCGAAGAACAGTTTGCCGCAATGGATAAAAAGTATTTTCTTCGTAAAAAGAGGGAGTCTTACGGGTATGCATGTCTTACCGACCATAAGAGATATTACACGGATAATTATCCGCAGATTGTGATTGAAAAGGGTGGCATTGACGAATTGATTGTGATGATGGCAGGAGGAGAAGAGATATGAGAGGATTGCTTGTAAAGGATTTTCGGTTGCTGTTACAACAGAAGATGGTTATTATTGTTTTGCTTGTGGTTGCAATTACATTAAATATGAACGGAAACGGAAGTTTCGCACTGGGATATCTGTGCTTTGTCGGGATATTTCTGGTTTTAAATACGCTTTCTTATGATGAGTTTGATAATGGTTACGCGTTTTTGTTTACGCTTCCGATAGATCGCAAAACTTATGCAGTGGAAAAATATGTGTTCGGAATACTGATGTCATTGATATGCTGGCTGGCAGGAGTTGTCATTACTCTGGTGCAGAGTCTTATGGGAAGCGGGATGCCGGTGGAGCAGCTTCTGGAAATCTGTCCGATTTACATTCCAATCTGTTTAGTGTTTTTGGCAATTATGATTCCGTTTCCGCTTATCTTCGGAAGAGAAAAAGGAATGATTGTTATGTTTGTCATCGTTGGAATTGTAGTTCTGTTTATTTGTATTGCGGAAAAGCAATTCAAAAATGGAGGACTTCTGGTGATGGATTGGATAGAGAAATCCTTTAGCAATACGGGCTATCTGTTTTTTGAACTTATCTTTTTGGCTGTGGGTGTTGTATTGCTTGCGATTTCCTGTGCAGTGAGTGTGGCGGGAATCCAGAAAAAGGAGTTTTGATTGTTGAAAATATAAATGAAATGATAAAAGGCAGAAGCTTTGGAGATGATTCCGAAGCTTCTGTTTTTGTGTATTGGTACTGGTAATGAAGTTAACTTGAAAAAGTAAATTTCAGCGTAATACTAAATTTCACAATGTTTTTTAAAAAATACAGGCTATTTACAAGAAATGGGGAGAATGATAGAATAAATGCGGGTAAAAACTAAAGAGAATGAATGGAGGAGAGAATATGAAAAAAGGGAAGAGAATTATCGTAATGATGATGGTATTAACCATGATATTTGCAGCAGGTAATTTGAATCCGGTTTATGGGGAGACAACAAATTCAACACAGCTCAGCAAAACAAAAGTCACTCTGGAACAGGGAAAAACGAAAACTATCAGCTTGCTGAATAACAGTGAAGAGGTGAAGTGGACAACTTCAGATAAAAGAATTGTGAAGATTGTAAGCAGTAGCAAGGAAAAGGTTAAGATAAAAGCGGTTAAGAAAGGAACAGCCTATGTAAAGGCGAAGGTTGGAACCCGGACTTATAAATGCAAAGTGACTGTCACAAAGAAAAAGCAATTGACTGTTGATGAAGCTTGGGAGAAGTTATACAAATGGTTTGATGAACACAATATCGATGCAACCGGTAAAAAGACAATGTATGTAGGAAAAGACGGAGATGGCTATCTGTTTCAGTTTTATGAAGATATGGGAGATCATACGGCAACAATAAACTTTTATACTGTAAATTGTAAGACCGGCAAAATAACGGCAATGTTTTAGTGATTATTTTTAATAAGGGGGACAATTCTATGAAAGAGTTGTTTTATTCGGAGCTTCGTAGGCAGACGGAGGAGGCGCGTAAGGAAGAGGAGAGAACGAAGCTTCTGGTTTCTGCTTTTTACCGGATTTTAGATTTGCAGCGGATTGCGAATCAGGGTGGACTTTTTGAGATGGAGGAAGCAGCCAAGCGCATGGAGGATGAGGACTGCGGATGCTATCTGAAGAAAATGGTTCAATTTGTCTGTGAGGGAATGGAACCGGAGCTGCTTGAGGATATCATGTGGAGACGGTATTTTTCCAGCGGTTTGCAGGGATATGATGCGCTGGCATTTTTAATCTGCTTAAGCGGAATGCTTTCCATTCAGGCAGAGGAGGCACCGGAGGTTACAGAGGAAAAGTTAAAAGCGCTGCTTCCGGAGAACTTTGTGCAAAAGTATGAAGCAAAGAAGAAAAGGGACGAAGAGGAGCGCAGAAAAAGGGTGCTGGAAGAAGGAATTGACATGTCAGCAGTCAGGGAATTGTGCGGAGAAAAGTTTACTTGGAATCCGGATGAGATCGGGTATGCCACGGTGAAAATGGCCGATGACCTGTTGAAGAGTGCAGAGGCCGCGACCATGAACCTTTTGCGAAAGAAGATTAATAATGCGACTTTGGAAGTGGCAATGAAGGGACTGGGCGGCGAAGCCAGAGAGAATATTTTCAGGCATGTGTCCAGAGAACAGGCGGCAATGCTGGCTGCAGATATGAATTTCATGGGAGATGTGGGCGCTGCCGCGATACTGGATGCGGTGCAGAAAATTCTGCTGGTGATTCAGGGATAACATTCGGGTACACTTTTGTAAGAAGTTATTAAAAATAGGCAATGGATGAATAGAGACTGCTGGATATGGGAAGCTTTTCTATTATTAAGTAAGACGATAATAGGAGAGAGACCATGTCAGAAATCAGTTTTCAGTTGGATATTCGCAAACTTATTGATTTTAAGGAGGAGGCAGTCAGGAGACTCGGAGCACTTGCAGAGATGCCGGGAGAGGATGTCGTTTTCAGGAAGAACCCGGACGGGAGTATCTTGTGTCATGTGAATTATAAGTCTTACGATATCAGTGTCCGTTTGGAGGCAGAAGAGGTTTTTGCGTATGCCCTGCAGCATAAAAAAGCAATCATAGACACGATTCATATTCTTTTAAAAGAGAAGATATGTAAGGAGCTTTTGCGGCATTGACCAGACTATAACAGAGAAGTACGAAAAGGAGAAAGAAATGTCAAAACTGATTTTTTTTGATGTGGACGGAACACTTTGGGACGAAAAAATGGAGATTCCAGACAGCACGATTACAACGCTTAAGGAACTTCAGAAAAATGGACATAAGATTTTTATCTGCAGCGGCAGGGCAAGAAGCAATATAAGGGCTGCAAAGCTTCTGAATATTGGATTTGATGGAATTATTGCCGCCTGTGGCAACCATATCGAGCTGGATGGCGGGATTGTGTATGAGAATATACTGTCCCCGGAGCTGACAAAAAAAGCGGTCCGGGTATTGGATGAGTGCCACATGCCGGTGGTGCTGGAGGGACCGGAGTGTCACTGGATTGACCAGGAGAATTTTAAAGACGATCCGTATATTCTTTATCTGTTTCGTGAGATGGGAGAGTCTGCGAAGGTGCTGGACGGATATTCGGAGGATATGCGTATCAATAAGATGTCCGGGGATATTCTTCCGACCACGGATTATGAGCGGATTAAGAAGGAATTTGAACAGGATTTTGATTTTCTGGAGCATGAAGGCAATGTGGTGGAGATGATTCCGAAGGGAACCTCGAAGGCAACGGGAATCGAGTGGCTGTGTAAATATCTTCACGCTGACAGGTGTGATACCTATGCGATTGGTGACAGCGTGAATGATCTGGATATGCTTACCTATGTCGGACATGGAATCGCCATGGGAAATGGTACGGCACCGGCAAAAGAGGCCGCAGAGTATGTGACAAGCGACATTCATGAGGATGGAATCCGAAATGCCATGAAGCATTACGGTCTAATTTTATAAAAATAATATAAACTTTAAATATCACTGTTGACAATGAAAAACAACAGTGATATTTTATTTACAGAACAAATTAGCACTCAAACAAGATGAGTGCTAGCAAAAAAGAAAATAGGAGGAATACAGAATATGAAGTTAGTACCATTGACAGACAGAGTTGTATTAAAGCAGTTAGAAGCAGAAGAGACTACAGAATCCGGAATTATTTTACCGGGAAGCGCACAGGAAAAGCCACAGGAGGCTGAGGTGATTGCAGTCGGACCTGGCGGAGTGGTTGACGGTAAGGAAATTACCATGCAGGTTAAGGAAGGCCAGAAGGTAATCTATTCCAATTATGCTGGAACAGAGGTAAAGCTTGGCGGAGAGGATTACATCATTGTAAAGCAGAATGACATTCTTGCAATTGTAGAGTAAACAGAACAAATATAAATATATTTAAGAAAGAAGGATATTTAGACATGGCAAAGGAAATTAAGTATGGCTCAGAAGCCAGATCAGCACTTGGTGCAGGCGTAGACAAATTAGCAAATACGGTTCGTGTGACACTTGGACCGAAGGGACGTAACGTAGTTCTTGATAAGTCATTTGGTGCACCGCTTATTACCAATGATGGTGTAACAATTGCAAAAGAGATTGAGCTTGAGGATGCATTTGAGAATATGGGTGCCCAGCTTGTGAAGGAAGTAGCAACAAAAACAAATGATGTTGCCGGAGATGGTACAACAACTGCTACCGTTCTTACACAGGCAATGGTTCAGGAAGGTATGAAGAACCTTGAAGCAGGTGCAAACCCAATCGTATTGAGACGTGGAATGAAGAAAGCAACAGATGTTGCAGTAGATGCGTTGAAAGAGATGAGCCAGAAGGTAAAGGGCAAAGAGCAGATCGCTAAAGTTGCTGCAATTTCTGCAGGAGACGAGGAAGTTGGTAATCTGGTAGCTGATGCAATGGAGAAGGTGACAAACGATGGTGTTATCACAATCGAGGAGTCCAAGACCATGGAGACAGAGCTTGACCTTGTAGAAGGTATGCAGTTCGACAGAGGTTACCTCTCCGCTTATATGTGCACAGATATGGATAAGATGGAAGCTGTATTGGATGATCCGTATATCCTTATTACAGATAAGAAGATTTCCAACATTCAGGATATTCTTCCGATTCTTGAGCAGATTGTACAGTCCGGTGCAAGACTTCTGATTATTGCAGAGGATATTGAGGGCGAAGCACTCACAACTCTGATTGTCAATAAGCTGCGTGGAACCTTCAATGTAGTTGCAGTTAAGGCTCCGGGTTACGGTGACAGAAGAAAAGATATGCTGCAGGATATCGCAATCCTTACCGGTGGTCAGGTGATCAGCTCAGATCTTGGCTTAGAGCTTAAGGATACCACCATGGATATGCTGGGACGTGCAAAATCCGTTAAGGTTCAGAAAGAGAATACGGTAATCGTTGACGGTGCCGGAGATAAGGGTGAGATTGAGGCAAGAGTAAATCAGATTCGCGGACAGATTGACGAGACAACATCTGATTTTGACAAAGAAAAGCTTCAGGAGAGACTTGCAAAACTGGCAGGCGGTGTTGCAGTTATCCGTGTCGGTGCAGCAACAGAGACAGAGATGAAGGAAGCAAAGCTTCGTATGGAAGATGCTTTAAATGCTACCCGTGCAGCAGTTGAAGAGGGAATCATCTCCGGTGGTGGATCTGCATATATCCATGCTTCCAAGAAGGTTGCAGAGCTTGCAGATGGTCTGGAAGGTGATGAGAAGACAGGTGCAAAGGTAATCCTTAAGGCACTGGAAGCTCCGCTGTATTATATCGCTGCAAATGCAGGTTTAGAGGGAGCTGTCATTATCAATAAGGTAAAAGAGTCTAAGGCTGGTATTGGATTTAATGCTGCAACAGAAGAGTATGTAGATATGGTTGAGTCCGGTATTCTTGATCCGGTTAAGGTTACAAGAAGTGCTCTGCAGAATGCAACATCCGTTGCATCCACACTTCTGACCACAGAGTCAGCCGTAGCAAACATCAAGGAAGATACTCCGGCAGTACCGGCAGGTGCCCAGGGCGGAATGGGAATGATGTAAGCGTAGACAATGAGTCAAGTAAAAAGCGACAGGGCATGTTTACATGCCACTGTCGTTTTTTATTTGACGAATGTCCGGATATGAGCAAGACGAAGTCTTGCGAATAAGCCGGAGGACACGTAAGTGTCCGGTCTACGCGAAAAAGAAAAG
>JAQXZD010000060.1 GCA_029227035.1 Lachnospiraceae bacterium | reverse complement strand
TATATTATTTTAAGACAAGTGAAGACTTGATCCCGGAATTGTGCAGCTTTGTAAAGGCGGGGGATGCAATCTTGGTTAAAGCATCTCATTTTATGAATTTCCCGAAAGTCGTGGAGGCGCTTACAACTCTTGCAAAGTAGTGCTTTTTTCGATACAATAACAGCAAATGCAGAAAGAAGAGGAAGAAAAAATGGAGAACCCAATAGTAACTTTTACGATGGCAGATGGCGGAGTCATGAAAGCGGAGCTGTATCCGGAAGTTGCTCCAAATACAGTCAACAATTTCATCAGTCTGGTAAAGAAGGGATTTTATGACGGACTGATTTTTCACCGCGTTATCAATGGCTTTATGATTCAGGGAGGAGATCCGGAAGGAACCGGAATGGGAGGCCCGGGATACGGAATCAAGGGAGAGTTTGCACAGAATGGATTTGCAAATGATTTGAAGCATTCCGCAGGAGTATTGTCCATGGCGCGTTCCATGATGCCGGATTCAGCAGGAAGCCAGTTCTTTATCATGCATAAGGATGCTCCGCATCTGGACGGTGCATATGCGGCATTTGGCAAGATTACAGAGGGACAGGATGTCGTAGACCGCATTGCAGAGACTGCAACGGATTACAGTGACCGCCCGCTTGAGGATCAGGTGATGAAGAGCGTTACGGTTGAAACTTTCGGTGTGGATTATCCGGAACCGGAGACAGTTTAGAAAATAAAAAGCAGAGAAGGCAGGGACAGATTCGAAGGAGTCTGTCTCTGCTTTTTAGGAGGAGATATGCGTCTGGAGGCTTTGGCTTATGTAGCAAATGAATGTGATGCGGATATGTTAAGGCAAATCGGGTTGCCGGTATACGAACTGCAGGAACTGAGCAGGGAAGAATTAGACAGATTGGAAGTATCCGGAGAAGAACTGCTTTTGCTTGCCGCGCGGGATGAGACTATCCGGGCAGCAGACAGGATGGCAATTGCAGTGGCGGCATACCGGAATGCGGATTTCCCGGGGGAGAGCCTGTCGGGAGCCGGAATGGTCATTGAAGGCTTTGAGGAAGTGGATACA
The DNA here is from genome assembly GCA_029227035.1 of Lachnospiraceae bacterium. Taxonomy (GTDB): domain Bacteria; phylum Bacillota; class Clostridia; order Lachnospirales; family Lachnospiraceae; genus Roseburia. Next base: position 2,233 of record JAQXZD010000060.1, on the reverse strand, counting down.
TCGTTTCTGGAAAAAGTATACAATCGTTGTCATCATATTCCATGGGTGATTGCAGAGACAGAGCGGTGTGTGATCCGGGAACTGGCAATGCAGGATATAGACGCCTTGTTTGCACTGTACAGTCAGCCGGGGATTACCCGTTTTGTAGAGCCTTTGTATTCAAAAAATGAAGAAAGCAGGTTTCAGGAGGCATATATTTCCAATATGTACGGATACTATGGATATGGCATGTGGCTTGTGACAGAGAAGGAGAGCGGAGAAGTTATCGGAAGAGCGGGACTGGAGCACAGGGAGTTCACGGAGGGAATCGAGCTGGAGCTAGGATATGTTATCGCGCCGAAGTGGCAGAGGAAAGGGATTGCAACGGAGGTATGTACGGCAATTCTTACCTTTGCGGAGACGGAATTGGATTTTCCACGGATTAATGCGCTTACGGATCCAAAAAATACGGCATCTTCCGCTCTGCTTCAAAAGCTGGGATTTCGGTATCTGGAGGATACGGGAGTGACGGGGAGCCGGTTGAGGCGGTATGTGCGCCGGCTGAACCATAAAAATCGACAAAGTTATTGAATAAAGTCAGAGAATAAAATATAATGGAACTATTCAGAGGGTAAATCAGAGCGTGTAGATAAGTAGGTGAGTATATGGCAGATATTACTACGGAAGAACTGGAACGAATTGAACGAGAGTTTCATTCGGGTGAGGGAAACATCAAGCGAATTAAGGAATTTGCATCTCCCGAAGACTTGTATGAGGAACTGATTGCAAGCATCCGGAAATACCATCCGTCTGCTGATATCACGCTGATTGAGAAAGCATATAAGGTGGCATATGAGGCCCATGACGGACAGGTGAGAAAGTCCGGTGAGGCATATATTATACATCCGCTTTGCGTGGCAATTATTCTGGCAGAACTGGAGCTGGATAAGGAGACCATCGCAGCGGGACTGCTCCATGATGTCTTGGAGGATACGGTCATGACAACGGACCAGATGCGGGAGGAATTTGGGGAGGAAGTTCTCCTTCTCGTTGATGGCGTAACCAAACTGCAGCATCTTCATCTGACGGACAACATCAAGAGTGCAAAGGATAAGAATGCGGATCGTCTGGAGATGCAGGCAGAGAATCTTCGTAAGATGTTTCTTGCCATGGCAAAGGATATCCGCGTTATCCTGATCAAGCTTGCGGATCGTCTGCACAATATGCGTACACTTAAGTATCAGTCGCAGGAGGCACAGATACGTATTGCAAGGGAGACGCAGGAGATTTATTGTCCGATTGCACAGAGACTTGGTATCAGTAAGATCAAGATAGAGCTGGAGGATCTTTCCTTAAAGTATCTGGAACCGGTGGCATACTATGATCTGGTAGAAAAGGTTGCCGTCAGAAAAAGTGTGCGGGATGATTATGTGCAGAGTCTTGTGGAAGAAGTTCGCAGACATATTGATGAGGCCGGAATCAAAGCGGATATTTCCGGACGCGCAAAGCACTTCTTTTCCATTTATAAAAAGATGGTAAATCAGAATAAGACCATTGATCAGATATATGATTTGTTTGCCATCCGGATTATTGTGGATTCTGTCAAAGACTGTTATGCGGCACTTGGTATCATGCATGAAAAATATAAGCCGATTCCGGGGCGTTTCAAGGACTATATCGCGATGCCGAAACCGAATATGTATCAGTCCCTTCACACCACACTGATCGGACCGAGCGGTCAGCCTTTTGAGATTCAGATACGAACTTTTGAGATGCACCGCACTGCAGAATATGGTATTGCGGCGCACTGGAAATATAAAGAAGCGAACAATGGCGGAGCGACTTCGACCACGGTAACAGAGGAGGAGAAGCTGAGCTGGTTAAGGCAGATTCTGGAATGGCAGCAGGATATGTCGGATAACAGAGAGTTTATGACACTTCTGAAAAGTGACCTGGATCTGTTTTCCGATACGGTATTCTGCTTTACGCCTTCGGGAGATGTCAAGAACCTGCCGAACGGTTCCACACCGATTGATTTTGCGTACAGCGTTCATTCGGCAGTCGGAAACAAGATGGTGGGTGCAAAGGTCAACGGAAAGCTGGTTCCGATTGATTATGTTATTCAGAACGGAGACCGGATTGAAGTTATCACTTCGCAGAATTCGAAGGGACCAAGCCGGGACTGGCTCAAGATTGTCAAGAGCACACAGGCTAAGAATAAGATTAACCAGTGGTTCAGGAGCGAGTTAAAGGA
>JAQXZD010000059.1 GCA_029227035.1 Lachnospiraceae bacterium | reverse complement strand
CGTAAGACCCAGACGTCAACGCCGCTTACAGAGGGCAGCTCCACCGACGAAAACCCTCTACGAGATATCACCCCAACTATAGCGGATTGTTGGTTCAAGGTACCGCTACCACCCCGGCTGCTCGGAGCTTTAAGTATAATTCAAATGGCACGGAATTGTCAAGGGATTCAGAGAAATTAAAAAAAGAACTAAAGTATCCGAATAAACATCCGATAGATAATGTAAGAGATTTTTTTGAGAAAGAAAGGAGATGATTCCTATGCGTATAGATGCATATAATCAAATCAGCCAGATATACGGAGTACAGAAGTCTCTCAAGACGCAGAAGACACAGGGCGCAAGTACACCGAGAGATCAGGTTTCCATCTCACAGACCGGACGTGATTATCAGGTTGCCAAGAAAGCAGTGGCAGAAGCTTCCGATATCAGGGAGGATAAGGTCAGCCAGCTTAAGGCACAGATTGAAGATGGCACATATTCTGTTAACGCAGGTGATTTTGCCAGCAAACTGATTGAAAAGTATAACACTTATTTAGGTTAATAGAGAGGTTATGACGTGGCGAGTTTAGTAGATGAACTTGTGGAAGTACTTGGTGCGGAAGAAAAAATCTATCAGAAGCTGATTCAGTATGGAGAGCAGAAGACGGATATTCTGGTTCGTGCAGATGTTCCGGCGTTGGAAGAACTGACAAGCTGCGAGCAGGTTGCAAGTGATGATCTGATTGTGCAGAGCAACCGGCAGACACAGTTGCTGAAGGACATTGCAACTGTGGTCGGCAGGGACGGAGAGATTATTACCGTTACACAATTGATAGAGCTTCTCGGAACGCAGCCTGAGGCACAGAATAAGCTGTCCTCAGCAAAAGAAAAACTTCTGGAAGCGGCAGAAAAGCTGCGGACGTTGAATGGGCAGAATATTACGCTGCTTCAGCAGGCAATTGAGTTAAATGAGTTTGACCTTACTTTATTTAAAAGTATGCGTCAGGCACCGGAGACCGCGAACTATGACAAATCAGCCTGCAATACGGGAAGCATATTGGGAAAAAGCGGGTTTGACGCGTCGAGTTAAGGAGGAACAGAGAATATGGCAAATGGTTTTGGAAGTCTGTATATCGGCTCATCGGGACTTCGCAATTCACAGAATGCATTGAATACAACGGCGAATAACTTAGCCAACGTAAATACCACAGGGTATGTACGTCAGCAGGTTCGCTTTGAAGATAAAAATTATACCAAATTAAAGAATCCAAGTCTCAATGTAAACATGCAGCAGTCAGGACTTGGTGTTACCATTGCGGATGTGGTTCATGCAAGGGACATTTTTCTGGATAAGATATACCGGCAGGAATCGGGACGTAAGGAATTTTATTCCAGTCGTTATGAAGTGACCGAATATTCAGCGGATTTGCTTCAGGAGCTTCATGGAGAAGAATTCAAGCAGAGCGTCACGGATCTCTGGACGGCAGTTCAGGAGTATTCCACAAAGCCGGAGATTTCCGTATACCAGGATCTGGTACTGGAGAAAGCAGATTTACTGGTGACACGTTCACAGGCTTTATATTCTGACCTGAAGAAATATCAGTTGAATATCAATGATCAGATTAAAGAGGACGTAGACCGGGTTAATGAGATCGGAAACAATATTTATGAATTGAATCTGCAGATTCAGAAGGTTGAGGCAGGCGGAGTGGAGACAGCCATGACGCTTCGCGACGTAAGAGACAATCTTCTGGATGAACTGGCAACGTACGGCAGAATTGATGTGCGGGAGAATGCGACAGGTTTTGTCTTTGTTGACTTTGAAAACACTCCGTTTGTGGATGATAACCGCTGTTACAACATTGCATTAAAGGAGGATGATGTAACGGATTTCTATACACCGTATTGGCCGCAACTGTCGGATGAGGATAACGGCCAGTATGTGAATGTATTTGTGGACGGTCAGGAGATTTCCACAAAGCGCAATACGGATATCGGAAGCATTAAGGCAAAGTTGTTGGAGCGGGGTGACCACTACGGCCGCAAGTCGGATCTGGATACGGAAACGGATTACGATAAGATTGATGAGAGTACGCTGATGAAGGTACAGGCGCAGGTAGACTCTCTGTTTACCAGCATTATTACGGAGATGAACGATATCTTTTGTCCGAATATTGCTTCGGATACAGCGTTTACGGATGGTACGACAACTTATCCGGCTGGAACGATAATTTTGGATGCCGACAACTGTGCGATGGGCGTGGATATGCAATTGCCGCCACGGGAACTTTTTGTACGGAAAGGTACAGAGCGTTATACTAAGGTAGAGGCTACGGACGGCAAGACATATTATGTATATAATAAAGAGAATAAGACAGATTCTTCAACCCTTTATCAGATTGGAAATATCAAGATCAATGAGGAGCTTAAAAAGCAGATTACCCTGATGCCTACTTACAAAGCAAACGGGGATGTAGACTTTGAGATGGGACAGAAGATGGCAGCCGCGTGGGAAGAGCTTGGCATGAAAGTGAGCCCATATGATGCGACACCATGCGCTTATGAGAAGTTTTACGACCGGATTGTAGGAGAACTGGGAACGATTGGAAATGTCTATCAGGGACATGTGGATGACCTGAATACATCCGTTAGTTCTTATGACAATCAGAGACAGCAGTTGACGGGAGTGTCTTCGGATGAAGAGCTTACCAAGCTGATCAGATATCAGGCCGCATACAATGCGTCCAGCCGTTTTATTACGGTAATCAGCGAGATGACGGAACTTATTGTGACAGGACTGAAATAGAGTATATTTAGGAGGAGGTACATATGCCTTCACAGTTTTTTGGATTACAGATTGGAGCCAGTGGCCTGGCAACTTATCAGGCGGCTCTCAATACTACCGCAAACAATGCGGCGAATGTGCAGACAGAAGGATACACAAGACAGACGGCAGTGATTGAAGCAAAAGATCCCCTTCGCGTGCATGCAAAGTACGGAAGTGCCGGAACCGGTGTAAGCGTAACCGAAATCATTCAGGAGCGGGATTTGTATTATGATACAAAGTACTGGCAGAACAGTTCCAGTTCCGGTTACTATTCACAGAAATTGTATTATCTGAATCAGATTGAGACTCTGTTCCGGGATGACGAACAGTCACAGAAGGGTTTTACCACGATTTTTTCAGAGATGTTCAATGCTTTGGATACTTTGAAGACTCGTGCGGAGGAACCGGAAGTCCGGAATCAGTTTATCAATCAGGCAGAGAGCCTTTGTACATATTTTAAATCTTTGTCTACGGAGCTTACCTCGATTCAGGACGATTGCAATGAAGAGATTAAGTCAACGGTGGACAATATTAATTCCATTTCAGAGAAGGTGGCAATGCTGAATAAGCAGATTTACGCCATTGAGGTTCGTGGCGGGCATGCCAATGAGCTTCGCGATCAGAGAGCTCTTCTGATAGATGAATTGTCGGGAATCGTGGATGTGGAGACAAAAGAATTTGACGTACATAATTCCTACGGACAGGATCTGGGCGGCACCAATTACCGGGTATATATCAATGGACATATTCTGGTAGATGGAAACGAGCACAGAAGTCTGTCATGTGTTTCGTCGGAATACAGTTTAAACCAGACAGATGCACCGGGCATGTACAACATTGTCTGGGCAGATACGGGGATGGATTTCCCTACAACTGGTGGTAATGCGGGCGGAACCCTGCGAGGACTGTTTGATGTCCGTGATGGAAACAATGCAGACAACCTTAAGGGATACGGAACGCAGGTGACTGAAGGAACAAGAGATGACGGTACTAAGTTCAGCAAGTTAACGATGGATACGTTATCACTGAAGGACATCAATAAGCTGGCGATTCCGGATGAGGGAAGAATCACCATCAACAATAAGCATTTTTATTATGACAGTTGGGAAGCAAAAGTGAATGCAGACGGTACGCTGGAATCGGTTACTTTCAACCTGACGGAAGAGATGTCTGCGGCGGATGCGGCAGCAGTTGCGGGAAACCGTGTGGTCTGCGGTGAGACGGTGGATGCTTACGGAGTGCCGTACTATCAGGCACAGATTAATGAATTCCTGCGAAGCTTTATGCAGACTTTCAATGATATCGAAAAAAAGGGTGTAGATCTGAACGGGAACCAGATGGGAACCTTTTTTATGGCAACGTCAAAGGCAGGAACGGAATACGATGCCAGCGATTGGGATACAAACATGGCAACCCAAGCGGACTTTACTATCAAATCCGGTGAGGACAGCTATTATAACTATACGGCACAGACGGTACATGTAAATAAGACGTCTCTGAAAGACCCGGGTTATTTTGCAACAGCTTCAGAGATAAACAATGGTGTGGCAAAGTATGACATAGTTGAGAAACTTCTGACCTTGCAGAAAGATGTTAAGATGTTCCGTGGAGATTCGGCACAGTCATTTTTGGAGACACTGTTATCGGATATTACGGTGGATGTAAATAAGAACAACATCTGCGCCAAGAACTATTCCAATATGCTAACGGTTATTGCCCAGCAGCGGACTTCCGTGTCCGGTGTGGATGACGATGAGGAAGCATTGAATCTGATTAAGTTTCAGAATGCATACAATTTGTCTTCCAAAGTGATATCCGTTATGTCGGAAATCTACAACAAATTAATTAACGAGACAGGTGTGGTATAAAAGAAAGTAAGAGGGCATACCAATGCGGATAACAAATAATATGATTACCGCCAATACAAAGAGTAATATTGGCTCAAACAAAGTGCTGGTAGACAAGTATAATACACAGATGACAACGCAGAAGAAGATTAATAAGCCGTCCGAGAATCCGGTGATTGCAATCCGCTCCCTGCGTATGCAGACAACATTAAGCCATCTGGATCAGTATCTGGACAATAATATTGAGGATGCAGATGCATGGCTGAACACAACAGATACGGCACTGAATAATATGAGCACCATTCTGACGGATATCTACAGACAGTGTGTATACGGAGCAACCGATACCCTGAAGCAGGATGACCGCAGAACGATTTTGAATCAGCTCACTTCCATGGCGGATCAGATATACGATGAGGGAAATACGGATTATGCCGAGCGTTATATATTTACCGGATACCGGACAAACTCACAGCTTACCTTTAAGCAGGATTAAAAAGATACAACTTATAATATAGATCAGAGCTTTACATACAAGGATTTGGCAGAGCACCGCTATTATTTCGGCGAGGCAACGGTGCCGGCAGATGCCAATACAGCATGTACCACAGAGATTGGCACGAATACCTACGAGAGAATTCGACTGGCATATGACGATACGGATTCTCTGGACGAATTGAGCTATACCTACAGCGATGGAACAACCACAACCCTTACGATGGTTGAACCGGCGGCAGCTACAGGAGCGGCAAATGAAGTTATTGTATACGCCAGTGAGGATGCGTGGTATGATGCGACTAAGACCGCAACGGATGGCAAAACCGTGACAGAGAATCAAATCATCTTTATCAAGGGAACCGGCGAACTGATACTGGGTAAGGATATTGCACATACACTGCGGCAGAATGAGGCAAATATTGATCTGTCTTATACCAAGACAGGCTTTGAAGAGGGCGAGGCAAGACCGGAGTACTATTACGACTGTAAAATGAAGACACCGGATATGGCAGATGCAGTAGAGTACACAAAGGAAGAACAGAAGATTAATTTTGTGATTTCAACCGGAATTGAATTCCCTGCCAATACAGAGGCGAGCGAAGTGCTGGACACCAGCATCGGCAGAGATATCGGCGAACTGATTGATATCGTGCAGACGGCGATTGATGCCCATGACAAGGTGGATAAAATTGAGCAGATGATGCAGCAGGAACAGTATTCGGATAAGGACAGTCAGAAGATACTGCAGGGCTATCTGGATGCGGCAAACAAGGAAGCGGATTATGCGGATGACAATCTGCAGAAAACTTATTCCCAGTATGAGACAAATTTCCAAGGCTATCTGAGCAAAGTCAGCCTTGCACATTCGAATGTGGGATGCCTGCAGAAGAGACTGGAACTGACCAAAACCCGTGTGGAGAACCAGAGAGACAACGTTGAGGATCTCAAGACGGAGAACGATAACCGGGAGATTTCGGATATTATCATTGATTATACAGCAGCTTACAATGCTTACACGGCAAGCCTTACGGCAGCGTCAAAAGTAGAAAAGCAGACATTACTGGATTATATCTAAAGCGGGGAGACAGAGTATGAAGGCAAACACAAGGATTTTTGGAGAGATTGATATTGCGGATGATAAGATCATCACACTGGAAAAAGGGATGATCGGTTTTCCGGATCTGAATCATTTTGCATTGATTTTTAATGAGGAAAAGGAACAGAAGGATACTTCCATTATGTGGCTTCAGTCCATGGATGATCCGGATATTGCATTCCCGGTTATGGTGCCGGATGCGGTGAAGGAGGACTACAGCCCGAACGTCAACGAGGAACTGGTAGAGCCACTTGGAACACTGACACCCGAGAATACCTATATTCTGGTGACGGTGACCGTGCCGAAAAAAGTGGAAGATTTTTCCGTAAATCTGAAGGCTCCGATTGTAATCAATCTGGATAATCTCAAGGGCGTGCAGATGATTGTAGAGGATGATTATCCTGTCAAATACAAGGTGTATGAGGTGCTCAAAGAAAAGAAGAAGGAGGCAGGTGAATAAGATATGCTGGCATTAACCAGAAAAAAAGGGGAAGCTCTGGTCATAAACAACAATATCGAAATCACCGTGCTGGAGATTCGAGGAGATCAGGTGAAAGTTGGAATTTCTGCCCCGAAGGATGTTCCGGTATACCGGAAAGAAGTGTATCTGCAGATTCGTAAGGAAAACGAGGAAGCAATCAGCGTGGATGGCTATCAGGCTTTAAAAGACATTCTTGGATAAATTTGTCGGAGGATATTAACTTTTATGGAATATTCTCCGATATTTCTATCAGATATGAGATGAGAGACAAGGAGGTAATCATCATGGCAATTGAGAGCGTCAAGAGTGCAGGAATGACTTATCAGGGAAGTGCGTCAACTGCAGAGATAAAGGAAGAAAGTGCGCAGAAGATTGAGCAGAGCGAAGGTGCAAAGACGGCAGAGACGCTTGCCCAGAATACAACATCGCTGGATGCCAAACAGACGAGCGGAGAACTGGCAGAAGGCGGAGAGCAGCAGTCGCTGCAGGAACAGTACAATGCACAGCTTAAGAAGGCTGTGGAGGACATTAACAAGAGGGCAAATAATTCCGAGGCAATCTTTGGAATTCATGAGGCTACAAACCGTGTGACCATTAAGATTGTGGATAAGGAAACCAGAAAGGTTATTAAGGAAATGCCGCCGGAGAAGACTTTGGATATGATTGCCAAGGTATGGGAACTGGCGGGACTTATGGTAGATGAGAAGCGATAAGATAGGAGGAAACCCGTATGGCAATGAGAGCATCCGGTATTAATTCCGGTCTGGATACAGATGCCATTGTAAAGGAATTGGTATCTGCATATAGCAAGAAAACCGAAAAATATGAAAAAGAGCAGACAAAGCTTGGCTGGAAGCAGGAGATATGGAAGAATTTAAACACCAAGGTGAACAGTCTGTACAAGAGCGTCGGAGACATGCGCTATTCAAGTGCATATTCACTTCGCAAGGTTACGTCTTCCGATACGACAAAGGCAAGTGTAAGCGTAAGCTCCGGAGCAGTTAACGGAACACAGAAGCTGAATGTTTTGTCCACGGCACAGTCCTGTTATCTGACGGGCGGAAAACTGAAGCACCAGAAGGCGGTTACAAACCCGGCAGACGGTTCCGTGTCCATGATGGCGTTGGACGGAGAGCTTAAATCGGATAAGACTACTCTTGCAGAGCTTGGCTTTAATTGTAGCGGGGAGTCTGCAACATTTTGTGTTAAGATGACGAATGATTCCGGAGAGGAAGAGTATAAAGAAGTTACTCTTAAAAAGGATACTACGATTGATCAGGCGGTTGCAGCTCTCCAGAAGGCGGGTGTGAATGCCAGCTTTGATGAGAACAACGGCAGAATTTATGTAAGCTCCAAGGGCAGCGGCAAAAATTCCAATTTTTCTCTTTTGACAAATATGGCATACACTCCGGACCTTAATCCGGATGGAAGCTTTGTTAAAGATAATAAGGGTAATGTTATTTCAAGCTGGAAAGAAGTTGCCGGAGATCATTCGGATGCAGAGAGTCTGCTTACCTGTCTGGGACTGAATGAAACTGCCACAGACGATCAGAAGGCCACAAAAATTGAAGGCGATGATGCAGTAATCGTATTGAATGGAGTAGTATACACGGGAGATACGAACAGCTTCTCCATCAACGGATTAAATATCAATGTGAACGGAGTGACGGATGATATTACAGCCTGTATGACGGACGGCAAGATTGATCCAACAAAGGTAGATGCCAATAACTCCATTACGATTAATACTACAACGGATACACAGGGAATTTATGATAAGATTAAGGATTTCCTGACCAGTTACAACAGCATTATCAACGAGATTACCAAGATGTACAATGCGGATTCCGCAAGCGACTATCAGCCTCTTACGGATGAAGAAAAAGATGCCATGAGTGACACTGAGATTGAGAAGTGGGAGACGAAAATCAAGAGTTCCCTGCTCAGAAGAGATAATTCTCTCAGCTCGATTATGAATGCCATGATGACATCCATGAGTGGTGCAGTTACCATCGACGGTAAGAATTATTCTCTCTCCACCTTTGGTATTCATACACTGGGATATCTGAATGCGGTTGCCAATGAACAGAATGCTTACCATATTGACGGAGATGAGGATGACCAGAATACCGCGGACAAGGAAGATGAGCTTATGAAAGCCATCAACTCGGATCCGGATACCGTGGTTGAATTCATGAAGCAGCTCTGCAGCAATCTGTATAAAGCTATTGATGATCAGATGCAGAGCTCCGATCTTCGTACCAGATATTGCATCTATAACGATAAGGAGATGGATAAGCAGTATACCAATTATACGAAGACCATTAAGTCGTGGGAAGAAAAAGTTTCAGATAAAGAAGAGTATTACTACAATAAGTTTACACAGATGGAGACAGCGCTTGCCAAGCTGAACAGCCAGACCAGCTCGCTGTCATCTATGCTGGGATCATGATAGGGAGGACGCAAGATGATTCAGAAGAATGCATATGCTGCTTATAACAACAGCAAGATTCTGACAGCTACACCGGCGGAACTGACACTTATGCTTTATGATGGTGCAATTCGTTTTGTCAATATGGGAATTGCCGCCATTGAAAAGGGCGAGGTAGAGAATGCTCACAACAGTATTATGAAGGCTGAACACATTGTGATAGAATTCCAAACCTCACTGGATCACAAGTATCCGGTTTCAAAGGATTTTGATGTGGTATATACCTATCTGATCCGCAGACTCCGGGATGCTAATCTTAAGAAGGATCCGGAGATCTTGAAAGAGGTCTTAAAGCATCTTCGGACAATGAGAGACACCTGGAAGGAAGTTATGGAGAAGACCGCCAACGGAACGAAGACCGAAGGCAGTGCGCAGGTATCATAAGAGGAGACAGTATGCCGGATACATATATTGAAATCATGCTGCAGAGCCTGCGGAAGAAAGAGAAAGTCCTGGACGAGATTATTCGTCTGGATGACTTGCAAAAGGAACAGCTTACGAAGCAGGAAAAGACTGTGGAAGAGTTTGAGGAGACGGTGGAGGCAAAAAGTGCCTGCATTGAACAGATTGAACAGTTGGACAGCGGCTTCGAAAAATTGTATGCACAAGTGGCGGAAGAGCTGGACAGGAATCGCGAGGCATACGCTGAGCAGATCAGGGAGATGCAGAAGCTGATCCGGAGCGTGACGGATAAGAGTATGAAAATTCAGGCACAGGAAGCACGCAATAAGGATTTGATGACACAAAAATTCAGCACCGTCAGAAAGCAGGCGACAAAAGTCCGCCTGAACAGTAAGGCGATTACCGGATATTATAATTCCATGAAACAGTCGCCGGAGATAGATCCTGTATATATGGACGGACGGAAGTAATTGTGTTCGCAAAAATGACGAATACTATATGTTGTTAGCAAGAGAGAAAAATAATTTTTTCTCCATTATGCTATAAAGATATCGGGGAATTACTCCGATATATGTAACAAGTAAACAAAGAACTCATCTTTGATTACGTGGATGATGGAATCCGACGGAGCGTACGGCCGGAAGAAAGAAGTCATACCAGCAAACAAAATCAGTCGCATGGATGCGGCAACTTTATTCAAGGAGGAATAAAATTATGGTAGTACAGCACAATTTGCAGGCAATGAATGCCAACAGAATGCTCAACATCACAACCAGCCAGCAGGCAAAGGCAACAGAGAAGTTATCCAGCG
>JAQXZD010000058.1 GCA_029227035.1 Lachnospiraceae bacterium | reverse complement strand
CCGGGAATTCTCATTGCACGGGCAATCCAGCGAATACTTTCTTTTTCAATCGGTGACTATATGCCATTTTGTATGAACCCTGGAGTGGTTGTGGTTTTGTTTCTGGTATTGAGTGTATTGTATATTCTGGTCAGAACAATTTTTTCACGCGAAGTAAAGAAAATGTGTTAATATGAAATATAATGCGGCATAAGCAAGACTTGAATATGGGAAAGAAGGAAATACAATGAAATTTGAAGAGTGGAAAGAAATACACGCGTATTGTATGAATAAGGAATGTGCTTATGAAACAAGACCTTTTGGAAAGGATCCAATTTGTTATAGAATAGCCGGAAAAATATTTGCTCAATTAAGCATGAAACAGGACTGGTATAAAATGACACTCAAAACCAATCCGGAGGCGGCAGAATTTTATCGCATGGCATATCCGGGTGTTGTGGTAAGAGGATATCATTGTCCACCGGTACAGCAACCTTATTGGAACACGATTGATTTATATCAATTTGATAAAGATACATTATTTCAAATGATTGATGAGGCCTATAACGAGGTAAAGATACACTTAACAAAGAAAGAACAGGCAAAATTGCCTGCTCTTTCGCAGTATCGGTTTGTAAAAACCGATGGCGAAGATCCGGAATTTGTAAAGTTATGCAGTAAGCTGGATGAGAACTTGGATGAAATTGTTGGAGGAAAAATTCAGAGACAGAAGTATGTAAAATATAATCAGCGGGACAGTATCCACGATGTAATCATTGTATATAAGGGAGAGGAAGCGGTAGCATGCGGTTCCTATAAGTTTTATGATGAGCAGACAGTGGAGTTAAAACGTATTTTCGCAGATAAATCTGTTCGTGGAACCGGTGTGGGAAAGGAATTGGTGCGAAGACTTGAGGCAGATGCCAAGATTGCAGGATATCGGTTTGCAGTTCTTGAAACGGGAGCATTGTTGACAGAGGCATGTGGTTTATATAAAAAACTGGGATATCATCAGATACCTAATTATGGACCTTACGTGAATATGCCGGAATCCTTATGTATGGAGAAAAAATTATAGGGAGTTGTCATTAGTGTGTTGATATATGCGTATTTGAAAAGATACCTCCAGAGTAGTTTTGGGCATTGCCCCAGCTACCCTGGAGGTATTAAATTACAAAGCTTCGGGTGTCAAAGCCAATTTAATCGAAGGAATATTGATAGACTGTGTCATAGTCGGTTCCGATACATAAGGATATTGTCTTTTCACTGAGATTGTAAACGGCTGACCATTGTGTGGAACAGTCATAATATGGACTGACTTTAAGGTTACATTAAGGTTGCACAAGAATTTTTTTAAGGTTTTGCATATAAGATAGCACCATCAAAGGATGGAAAGGTGCAATGCATATGAAGAAGAGAAAAATAAAAATTGGTATTATGATTATTTTGGGCGTGATTTTACTTGTTATTCTGTCAGGCAAAATATATCATGAAGTGAAGATGGAAAAAGAGGAAAAAGAACTGCTGGATTATGGAGTCGGAAAACAGGCAGAGATAGATGGTAAGAAAGTAAATATCTTTATTGACGGAAAAGAGGATGCAGAGGAAACCATTGTTTTTATGCATGGGCTTGGGATGGGAGATACAGTTATCTCCACGGAGCCGATGAGAGAAGAACTAAAGGAAAAATATAGAATCGTAATCATTGACAGATATGGAAATGGAATGAGTGATGATACAAATGAAACAATGACATTAGATGTGATTTTGAAGGAATATCGGGAGGTGTTGGAAAGTCAGGGAGTGGAAGGACCATATATTTTGGTTGCACATTCGCTGGCGGGAATGTATGCTAATTATTGGGGAGCGCAATATCCGAAAGAGGTAAAGGCAATTGTTTATCTGGATGCAGATCCGGCAGAATGGTATGCGAAAGAGGGAGAACCGGAGTGGATCCGGATACTTCTGGGAAGAATGCAACAGGTGGCGGCTTCAATTGGGGTGCAACGTTTTTTGATGTCCGAAGAAATGTTAATCGGACAGAATGAAAAAAATGTATTTTCCAAACAACAGAATGAATTAAGAGGGTATTTGATGCTTCGGAATACATATTCAAAAGCAACGCAGTCGGAGTTTGAAAATTATTATCGAAATGCCGAACGGATACTTCAAGGCGGGGCAGAGCTTGAAATTCCACAGCTATATATTCAGGCTGTGAATGAGACTGGTAATTCGGATTATTTGAATGAAAAGAAAAAAATAATGGAAGAGAGAGGCAATGTCTCGGTGGCAAGAATAACAGGCACGCATTGTTTGTATGAAGTGGCACCAAAGGAAACAGCAGAGGCGATTTTGGACTTTTTGGGTGAAATTTATGAGTGAGAAGAAAACAATTTTAGTGGCTGATGACGAAAAAGAAATCAGAAGTCTTATAAGAGTTTATCTTGAAAAAGATGGATTTGATGTGATAGAGGCAGAAAACGGACTGCAGGTGTTAGAACGCATTGAGCAGGATGTGGATCTTCTGGTACTTGATATCATGATGCCGCATTTGGATGGAATCGAAGTATTGAGGCGGATTCGAAGTAAAAACAATATTCCGGTTATTATTCTGTCGGCAAAATCGAGGAACTGTGACAGAATATTGGGACTTGATTTAGGTGCGGATGACTATATGGTAAAGCCATTTGATCCGTTGGAGTTGGTATCCAGAATTAAGGCCAATCTGCGAAGATATTATCAACTGGGCGGAAGGGGAGAAGAACATGCAGAGAACATTACCGTGCGGGATGTTACTTTGGACACGGCGTCCTGCATGTTGATAAAAGGAAACGAGCAAATAGCGTTAACTTCCGTAGAATATCGGATTCTTTTTCTTATGATGGGACAGCCGGGAAGGGTATTTACAAAGCAGCAGATTTATGAGGCAGGCTGGGAAGAAAATATGGTAGTGGATGACAACAGTATTATGGTTTGTATCAGCAAGCTGCGAGCAAAACTTAAGGACACGGAAGGGCGTTATATTACGACAATAAGGGGGCTGGGATACCGTTTTGAAAAATAAATTGCGTTATTATTTGGTAAGTGGGATACTGGTAATTTCATTTTTATTAATTATAGCGATATTCATTGTACAAATCGGATTATCGAGTGTTTTTAGCGCTTATGAGGATTCTGTTATTGTCACAGGGTATCTGGATATATCCGGTGCTCTGTGGAAGAGACCGGGAGAATTTATATTATATTATAGTGATCTGATACGAATTGTAAGTTTTCTTTTTTTGCTGATTCCCTATGTTATCATAATGGAGCAAATGGTTCGCCGCCTGATGAAGCGTCTGAAGAATGCCGAATCGGAAAAAGAACTTCTGATTATTGGTATGGCACATGATTTAAAGACTCCGATTACAACAATAAAAGGATATTCGCAGGCTCTTTGCGATGAGGTTATACAAGATGAGAAACAGAAACGAGAGTACTTAGAGGCAATCAATCGAAAGGCGGTACAGCTTGATACACTGATCAATCTGTTGTTTGATTATGTGAGTCTTGGAAGTGCAGCATATGCACTTAAGCCGGAACGGATGAATATTGTGGAAGTGATAAAAGAGAATATAGGTTTGTTTTATACGGACTTTGAGGAGAGAGGAATTCATTTCACGTTTGAGGTGCCGGAGGAGCCGGTGTACATTCAGGGAGATGTCAAACAGTTAAACCGCGTGTTTGAAAATCTCTATGGAAATGCCTTAAAATTCAATCATGCAGGGGATGTTGTACATACCGAAGTGAGTCTGATGGGAAAAAGAATTGCGATTTACGTGGAGGATACCGGAGAGCCGATACCGGAAGATATTGCAGATAATCTTTTTGATCCGTTTGTTATGGGAGAGCATTCAAGAAAGTCCGGGAGTGGAAATGGACTTGGCCTGTGCATTGCCGCAAAAATAATGGAACTGCATCATGGCAGGCTTTTGTTAAGTAGGGCGCGAGAAGGATATACGAAGAGTTTTTTGCTTCTGCTTGAAAATAAGTGAATAAAAATGATTTCCTTATGTGGACTTTTAGCCCATTGTTTGGTCCTGTGATGGGAATGGACAGGGCTACCATAGAAATGATTATGCCGTTGAAGGAAAGAAAAGCAGGAATTGTGATTGACGCAAAGGTGGCAAATACGGTTATGCAGAACCACAGGGAAGAGTATGACATGAGTACATTGGAAGTACCGGTTCTTTGTTTTCATGCAAAAGATGATAAACTGGCAGATTATAATGCGGCCAGGGCATGGGAAGAAAGGATTCCGGACTGTACCTTTATTTCTTTTGAAACCGGAGGACATCTCATGGAGGGAAACGGTGAGGCGATTCAAAAAGAATTAGCTGGATTTGTTGATAGAACAAGATAAAAGCGGTGTTTTAAGAAGAAATAAAGAGAATTGAAGTAGATGAATTTGGGGCAGACTCAACGGAGCGTTTATTGTAAATGGGGGATAAAACGATATAATGGTATGCAGGAGGAAAAAAGCAATGGATAACGTAAAAATTGGAAATTTGATTTGCCGACTGCGAAAAGAAAATCATATGACACAGTTACAATTGGCGCAGCAGATGAATATCAGTGATAAAACGGTCAGTAAGTGGGAGCGGGGCTTAGGCTGTCCGGAATTGTCTTTACTGCCGGAATTGTCCAGGATTTTTAATGTTGATCTGGAAAAACTGTTGTCCGGGGAGTTGGATGCCAATGAAATTCTGGGTGGCAACATGAAGAAAATGCACTTTTACGTTTGCCCTGTCTGCGGAAATGTGGTTACCGCGATAGCAGATACGAGCATATCCTGTTGCGGAAAAAAGCTGAAAGCATTACAGCCGCAAAAAGCCAATGATCAGGATAAACTGCAGGTGGAAATCATTGAGAATGATTATTATATCACTGCAAATCATGCAATGGAGCGTGAGCACTATATTGCATTTGTGGCTCTGCTGACAGGGGACAGTATGATGCTTAGAAAACAATATCCGGAGTGGGAGCTGCAGGTACGTATTCCTGTTTTTGCACACGGCAGACTGTTTTGGTACTGCAATCGGCATGGATTGTTTTATATGGAGATATAGTTATGGAGAAGGACGTTAGATTTATACCGCTTGACTTAAACAATTGGAAACGGGGAGAGCAGTTTTACTATTTTTCCAGGACGGCTCCTACCGGATATTCGCTTACCGTTGATCTGGATATTACGGAAATGCTGAACACCTTAAATGCGGCAGGCATGAAATTTTTCCCGGCATATTTGTGGCTGGTCACAAAAGCATTAAACAGGTAGATAGAGTTTAAGATTGCAGAAAAGGACGGGAAGCTTGGCTATTATGAGACATTGACTCCACTTTATGCTTCTTTTCACAATGACGATAAGACATTTTCTTTTATGTGGACGGAATATAATGATGATTTTCAAACATTCCATCAATCTTATCTGGATAATCAAAAGTTTTACGGAAATAATCATGGCGTTTTATGCCGGAAAGAGCAGCTTCCTCCGGAAAATGCCTATACGGTATCCTGTATTCCGTGGGTTTCGTTTAAAGCGTTTTCCGTGCACTCTTATGATAACAAACCATACTATTTTCCGTCTGTTGAAGCCGGAAAGTTTTATAAAAAGTCGGATCGTATGTTATTACCCTTATCAATAACCTGCCATCATGCTGCTACGGACGGTTACCATGTGGAGTGCTTTTTGGACACGTTACAGTCAGACATGATAAGGTTTGGGGAATTTCTTTAGAGAGAATTTTTGAAAAGGAGTTGATATTATCATGGAAACGGGATATACTAATAGTGTAAGGAAAGTAAGGAATGCATTACACTTTAAAGGAGGTTTTGATATGGAACTTGCTAAAGTAACATCAAAAGGTCAGGTAACAATTCCAGTAGAGATTCGTAGAAAACTTGGGATAAAAAACGGCGATAAAGTGCTTTTCATGGAAGAAGGTGGTCGTATATATATGATGAATTCCTCGATGGATGCATTCAGGGAGGCACAGAGAGCATTTGACGGAGAAGCACAGCAGGCAGGCTTGAACAGCGAAGAAGATGTAGTCCAGATGATTAAAGAACTCAGGCAGGAAAGCGTGGTGAAGTAAATGCGGATAATGCTTGATACAAATGTGTTGATTTCAGCATTACTGTTTCCGAGTCAGAAGTTCAATTCCATTATGGAATATATCTTTGCGGAACATGAATTGGTGCTTTCTTCATATGTGGTGGAAGAATTAAAAAGTGTAGTACGAAGAAAGTTCCCGAAAAGAGAAGCGGACATTGAAAGACTTTTATTTTTGATGAGCTTTGAATATGTCTACACACCGGATGAGATTGATCAAGAATTATTTGAAATTCGTGATGTGAAGGATTATCCGGTTCTTTTTACAGCTATTATTGAAGATGTGGATGTTCTTATCACAGGCGATAAGGATTTTTCTGATATTGTAATAGAAAATCCTGAAATTGTAACACCAGCAGAATTTGTGGAGCGGTATTTATAGCCGATGTGCATTCGGACAATTACTAAAGTGAACATCGGCTGCATTCCCGGGTACAATTGCAGTAAAGACAGAAAGACGTGTGGGGATGATGTGTCCTGCTGACGGAGCAATGCTATTCACAAGAGTAGGCAGCAATATGGTTAATAATGTAGCCATAATCCGGTGAAATAGTAGCCGAATCATAAACAACTGAATACACAAGCAACAGAAAATGAAGCCATGAAACAGATGGATGAAAAAGCAGAAATGCCAATTCGACCTGACTGTTTTGTGGCTTCTTTTATTACAGATGAAGGAAAGCGGATATAAGAC
>JAQXZD010000057.1 GCA_029227035.1 Lachnospiraceae bacterium | reverse complement strand
CCGGAACCAGTAATACTGCAACCGGTGAAGCAATCATTGCCAGAATAGAGTCTGAGCTGTCTTCCGCTGCAACTGCAAAGCCCGGTGTGAAAGTTGCCATAATCTGAACTACCGTATTGCAGACAAGAATAATGGTTCCTGCTTTGATGATATATGCTTTTCCACGCTCAAACATTGACCGACACGCAGTTGCAAGCGATGGAATCTTATATTCCGGGAGCTCCATGATAAAGAAACTCTTTCTGTATTTCATACCTGTAATCTGTCTGATTAAAAGTGCTCCAAGAAGAATCAGCGCAATTCCGACAAAGTACATCACCGGTCCAACCCATTTTGAATCCGGGAAAAATGCCCCTGCAAAAAGTGCAATTACCGGAAGCTTTGCGCCACACGGCATGAAAGTACAAAGCATAGCCGTTGCACGACGTTCTCTTTCATTCTTGATGGTACGGCATGCCATAATAGCCGGTACCCCACATCCTGTTCCGATTACCATTGGAATCACTGACTTTCCTGAAAGTCCTACTCTCTTAAAAATCGGATCCAATACAACGGTTGCTCTTGCCATATAACCGCAATCCTCTAAGAGCGCAATCAGGAAATACATAACCATGACAAGCGGAAGGAACCCAACTACGGCACCAACACCACCGATAATACCGTCAACTAGAATTGCCTGTAAAATCGGAGATGCATTCTCTACTTTACCGGCAACCCATCCCTGGAATGTTTCAATCCAGCCGGTCAGAATATCTGCAAGCCAGGTTCCTAATGTCGACTGCGAAATATAAAATACCAGCCACATCACTGCCGCAAAGATGAGAAGTCCCCATACCGGATGCGTAACGACTTTATCAATTGCATCATCCTTTGTCTTTTCCTTTGTAAGAGTCTTTCTGACCTCTACCTTCGATACAATTTCATTGACAAACGTAAAACGCTTTCTGTCCGCTTCTTCAACAGCCTTCTTACTTGTAAGATCAATATCGCCCTGTACATAAGGTGCCTTCTGTCCTTTTCCGGCCAGGGATACCGCTGACTGAATCACCTCTTTCAATCCGTTTCCTGTTGTGGATATCGTCTTAATGACAGGACATCCCAGTTTTTCCGACAATACCATCTCATCAATTTTCGTATTCTTTTTGGCATTGATATCGGTTTTGTTCAAAGCTACTACAATCGGTATCCCAAGCTCCAACAACTGTGTCGTAAAGAATAAACTTCTGCTTAGATTTGTGGCATCCACGATATTGATAATCACGTCCGGATGCTCATTTTTTACATAAGAACTTGTGATACTTTCCTCTGATGTAAACGGCGACATGGAATAGGCTCCCGGAAGATCCACTGCAAGCAGTTCCTCTTCCCCTTCATAATAATTCTTCTTTACCGGATGTTCCTTTTTATCAACTGTTACACCCGCCCAGTTTCCGACGTGTTCACTGCGTCCGGTCAGGGCATTGTACATCGTTGTTTTTCCGGAGTTTGGATTACCCGTCATTGCAATTCTCATTCTCATACTTCCTTTCCCTTTGTTAATGTTTTCTTATTATTGTTAGTTTTTGCTAACCTACATGTATAAAATAATGCGGCTCATCACCTTTCGCAAAGTAATTTCTGCCGCTTATTTTTAACTATACCTCAATGGCATCCGAGAGCTGGCTGTCTATATTGTATCTTCCATCCTTGATAGACACCACCATGCTGCTGCGCTTACGTGAAACAACCGTAATCGGTTCTCCGCTGTAGCATCCAAGTGAAAACAAAAAAGCATTCACCTCTTCATCCTCCGTGTTGATGCTGTTTACAATATATTCTTTTCCTTCTGTAGCCTCTGTTAATTTCATACAAATCATCCTTTCCATCAAAGATTTTATATAGCTTATCAAAATTAATTATGCGCAATTCATGTTAGTTTATTAAAACCATGATTAGCATATGCTATCTATTTCGTTTTGTCAATAATTTTTTCAATAAAAACGAAATCTGGTTTTTCTTAAATTTTGTTTACAGAATTTTACTGGGGTGTTATACTAACTATAGTTATCTATTTCTAACGCAGATGACAAGGAGAAGATTTTATAATGAGTCGGACTGAATCACAGGAAAATTATTTAGAAACCATTCTGATACTCAGCAAAAAGAAACCCGTTGTTCGTTCTGTTGATATTGCAAATGAATTGGGATTTACAAAACCAAGTATCAGTATTGCTGTAAAAAATTTAAAAGAACATGAGTATATCACCGTTACCCCGGAAGGATATATTTATCTCACCCAGACTGGTCTTCAGATTGCCCAGAATATTTATGAAAGACATCAGGTTCTCACCAATGCCTTAGTACAATTAGGTGTTCCGACCGAGACAGCCGAAGAAGATGCCTGTCGTATTGAGCATGTAATCAGTGATGCAACTTTTTCCGCAATCAAAAAACATCTTAAAGCAAAATAGAGTTTCCAAATCACAGACATGTGATTTGGAAACTCTATTTATTCAAAAGTTCCGTCGCATACATAAGCATCAAGCATTTCATATACGCACTCCTTTATATTGGATGCGATTTTCTTTGCCCTGTTCATATTCAGTCCAATCTTTTTTGCCACAGCAAGAAGGTCATCTGTTCCCGGATTTATTCCATTTCCATTTACCGTCGTGGCGTGTTCCCCTCCGATAGAACTGCTATAAGTAAGATCATAAGCTGGTGACAATACCCATCTCTCTTCCGATTCCAAATACATAAAAGTAAAATTTTTGGAATGATCATCCCTATTATGTGCAAATACATTAAAACACATCAACCTATAAAGTTTTTCACATTCTTCCATGGATTTTGTAAGCTGAAGTGTCAACTTCATGAGAATATCATAATCAAGATTCGGAATTCTATGTGAAGTTTCAAGAAGACCTGCCGCAGATACCATATGAATTTTATCTTCTTCCCTTTCCCCCACCCGATCAAATCTTCGTGTGCCAAAATATCCCTTCGTTCTTTTCGATGGAAACAGTCTTACTTTTTCAACCTTCAGCCCACACTCCCTTGCGCACAAAGCATAATCATATTCCTGTTTTCCAATATCTTTGCTGTCCTCTGACGATGGGAACTTAATAATCCAGTCTTCCGCATCCACCTTTGTTAAAATCTTAGGTCTTGCCCCGCCGGAAGAACCTCCTTTAGCAAACAGATAATCCAGATTATCAGAGATTTCCGTATTTAAAATTTTCTCGCATTCCTTCGCTATTTCATCCAAAGTCATTACATCATGACTGTGCCCCATAGTTATTACCGGACGATATGTCAAAGCTCCCATTCCGGATATTCCCACTATTGCCAGTCTTTCTAAGCTTCCGATTTCATAAGGATTCCATCCATTCCGCCGCATTAGCCTGTCAACCAACAGACGTCCCCATCCATCCGGAAGGCTGTCTGCAAATACGCCAAAAATCCCCTCAAACGGATCAATTTTTGGCATAAAGACCTTCTTTTCCAATGGAAGAGACAACGGACTTATGGAAAAACCATCCAACTTATTTAGTCTGTCCATTCAGCACCTCTTCAATAGATTCAAATGGCACCTCGCTAAACAAAGTCTCCAACTCTCCCTCCACGTCAAGAGCTATCGCGAGCTTTGTAAAAGATTGAAGTGAAATCTCTCCTCTCTGCTCGAATCTTTTTAACGAGCCTAGACTCACTCCTGATTTTGCAGAAAGTTCCCTCTGCGAAATTTTTCTTCGCTTTCGAAGCTGCACCATCCGCTTTGCAATTCCATTATTTATTTCTGTCCATGTCTTTTGATACAAATCAATCATGCTAATATTTTATCCCTTTTCTATTGTTTTATCAAGAAAAAGCTAAAATATTAACTATTAATTTTTACTACATGTTATAAGATGAAATTTTAATTTGTACTTTCCTCAGCCGCAAAAATCTTGCTGCAAAATGCTGTATATTCATCATAAGAAATTTCTTTCCCATTCAATAAGTATTTCATTCCAGACTCCGAATTATTTTCATCAACAGGTTCTTCGCCAAAACTCATTTCTGCAACTATATTATCAGCGCCCTCAAATTTTACCATATGGTAAGCTTCATGCCCTACATTCATACTGTTGCTATACATAATCCATATCTCACCATTGTAGTAGGTATAGGAAAGTATGTTAGTATTACCATCTCCCTCTGCAAATTCATATACCTTATTATTGCGAGCATCAATATATATTCCACCATAAGGACCGCAAATAATCAGTTCATTTTCTCCATCATTATCAAGATCAACTCTCTCCCCAATCGAATATGAATCCCCTTTTTCTGAATTCATACTGAAATCTGTAATGTTAAATACCGATGTCATATCTGTGGCATCAATTGCATCTATTGAGCCATTGATAAATAAATCCAACAGTTCTTCTGATGTCATTTCCGAATCGGCATTTTCACCCTTCTGCGTACTGCTTTCTTGTTGATTTGCAGATGAACTTTCTGTATTTATAATTTTATCTTTTTTTATATCTGAATCTGCACTCTCACTTGTCTGCATACAAATTTCCTGCTGTGTTTCAGAAAATTCATCTTTTTTCCCACATGCTACAATACTCAATGCTATTAAAAAAACATATACCAATATGGTTATTCTGTTATTCTTATTCATAAACACACCACCATCAACTTTTATTATTTTGAGAGTTGCTTTCCTTATAAACTCCACATTGATTAATGCAGTTTTTGTCTTTAACATAAACATTCGTTAATTCTAGTGTTGCCGCTATTCCAAATGGTTCTTTATCAATTGATGTACTTTTTGCGTTTAAACCTGCATCTTTTAAAGTTCTATTTTTTACACTACCCAATAAATCTCCGTTTTTCCCCTTTGATTTTTTGCGAGGTTTTCCAACCGGATTCCAATCTTTAAAAGAAACATGTTGTAATTTCACCATTTTTTATCCTCCTATAATATAACTCCGATTTTTTGCAATTAACACTTACCGATTAACAAAAGCTTTTGGTTACTACTTAGTTTTTCTCAAACAATATCAAATACACAATCTGGTTACATAAATGTAACTTATGCAACCAGATTTAGCAAGCCAAAAACAACACTAAAACCACGCAACTAATGATTTCTTACATAGTCATTATCAAAATAAAGTTCCAATTCATCTTCTATTCTGTTACTCCATCCTTTACCATATATATTCCAATTTTTTAACCCTTTATATTCATTAATAATCGTAGTGCGCCAATCAGCTTTGTTTCGATTATTGTCCTTTATCAGAGTATCGAGCGCATGACCTTTATTTGCTAATGCTGGTCTATTGTACACAGCTATAACTAATGCATCATATTCATTTTGAGATGCTGTATAGTTATATCTCTTTAATAAATTATCTACAGTAGATGTATATGTATTGACATGATCATTGTATATTTTCATACAGGTTTCTATGTCCACTTGAGTACCTACTTTTGTTACATCCACCCCATACTTTTCTTTATATTCCTTTATAGTTTTTGTATCAGTCTTTTTAACGGTATTACCAACTCCAATTGTATACATACCATCTCCAACATCCAATATTGGAATAGATACCACATTTCCCTTTTTATCTTTGACCGCACTCGTAGCCTCATAAGAAGCGAGTAACTTAAACCCATTTTCACTCAACCCATTTGATGTAGTTGTTGGTTTCTTAAGATTATTGACAGCTTTCTGAACAGCAGTTAATGTCGCACTACCTGCTAATCCATCAACAGTTACTTTATGTGCCTTTTGAAAATTCTTTAGTGCTCTTTCCGTTCCCGCACCAAATGTTCCATCCGGAGTACCACAATTATAATTGAGCTTGTTCAAATTCTCTTGCAACTTCTTAACGCTAGCGTTATTTTTGTATCAGGTAAATAACTCGCCTACCCGAAAGAATATCGCCACCTGACAGAGGTGGCGAGTAAAAATTACCTCTTCAGTTGTTGCTTACAGCAATCAGGAAGTGTCTCTGACCAGGGCATTAATTCTGCCAGTTTATCTTCTGGAACATCGTTTCTCGGATATTCCTTGAGTTGCTCCATCAGGTACCGGAAGTATTCGAACGGATTCAGTCTGTTTGCCTTTGCTGTTTCTGCAATGGAATACATCATGGCACTGGCTTTCGCTCCGTTTTTGGATTCTATGATGTGCCAGCTGTGCTTTCCTACGCAAAACTTTTTGATGCTTCTTTCAGCATCGTTGTTGTCTAACGGTACTTCCGGATCATCAAGAAAAGTACGAAGGTATTGTTCCTGATTCAATGAATAATTCAATGCGGTGCTTAACTTAGAGCTACAGTCAAGCCCCGGATTATTCACCAATCCTTTTATCCACGCAAAATAAGCATCTACCAGAGGTTTTACGGACTGCTGTCTGTTATCCAAAATCTCCTTTGGTGATGTTTCTTTATACATATGGTCTGTATGATAGATTGCGGCGATTCTTTTGACTGCCTCATCAGCCACCTTCTGTCCGGAGGTCATCGCCTTTTTATCACCCGCAGCTTTGACGATATCTGCAAACTTTCTGCGGGCATGAGCCCAACAGCCGGCTACCCTGATATCATCTGACCGTTCCTTTTGCAGTGTGTGGTAGGATTGATATCCATCTGTCACAAGTACACCAGCATAGCCCTTCAGATATTCTCCTATGACATACCCGGCTCTTGAGCCATTGTCATACTCATAGAGGTATACCGGATGGCAACTGCCATGCCCCGGCGAATGATATACCCACATGTAGTCTTTAGACCGTGGATCACACGTGTCTTTTTCTCCGGTCATCTTAAACGGTGACTCATCACAATGAATCAGATGTGATGAAAAGAGCTCCGCCTTCATCATCCGGTGAACAGGCTCCAGGTAGTATTGATGCAGCTTAATCATCCAGCCTGCCATTACCTGACGGGATATATTGATACCATCATAGCCATAGCCTTCCGAAATCCGGTTTAGGGGTACCGCATTTACATACTTCGCTGTAAATACAGAAGCTGCCAGTGAAGGAGTCAGAATACTATGATTCAGCAAACGCTTAGGAGCTTCGCCACGGATGATTTTTGTATCATTTCCGTTTCCGGCATATACGCCGATGTGATGCTCAACCACCTCATAGCTTGCAGGAATACGCTTGAGTTCTTTGTAGACCTCGTCCTCAAGCTGATGCCATCCTTGCGGAAATTTATTGTTTAAGACAGATTCTTCCAGATAATGGGATTCTGTGGTAGTCTTTATTCCTGCAAGATCAACAGCACGCTTTCCCTTCGGGCGTGGTTTTCTTGCCGGAACAGTCTCATCTATGGAAGGTTCCTCCGGAAAACCATTTTCAGTAAGGACTTCTGCTTCATTGAAGACATTCGGATTGTCCAGATCAAAGGAAAGCTGACCGGAAATCTGCAGGTTCTTTTCAGACCTGTTTCCAAATCGTTGCTGGGTAAGAATTGTCAGTTGCTCCTTTAAATCTTCCACCTGCTTTAAAAGCTGTTCATTCTGTTTTTGAATCACAGCCGACTGTTCGGAAATAAGACGGAAATTTTCACCCTGCTGCAGGAGCAGCATAATAATGGTTTCTTTCGGAAGGGTATTCAGTTTTTCTTCTGTAAATAACTGATTTTTCATACCATGATTATATCACAGAAACATGCGTAAAGCAGCATTTTTCCTGACTTTTTTGAGATTTTAGGCAGTATATTTAACAGTCAGGATGCTTATATAAAACAGGCTCTAATAGAGCTCCGGTTTTAGTGGAGAAATGCGTTTCTTCTGTTCAACTGACAGTCCTTCCATCAGCCAGCGGAACTGTTGGGGTGATAATTGTTTTGCTTCCTGTTCATTTCTTGGCCATTGGAAGCGTCCATTACCTGTCAGTCGTTTATAACACAGAAGCCATCCATCACCTTCGTAAAGTAATGCTTTGATGCGGTCTGTTTTCCTTCCACAAAAAAGGAATATACTTCCCTCCTCGGTAGGATCAAGACCAAATGTTCCATTGACTACAGCGACAAGTCCGTCAATTCCGTTTCTGAGATCGGTGTATCCGGTGCATAGGTATATATGTGAAAATCCGGTAGCGTCATTAAGCATTTTTGATCACTCCAATCGTTTTGGCAAGCAGTGCTGAAGAAGTATTCTCCGTGACCAGTATCGTAACTCCGTTGACGGATAACTTAAGCTGTGATGTTTCTGCTTCTTCTGCCGGAATTTCTGTAACCGTAGATAACTCAGTCCTATTATCTGTCTGCAGGCTCAATTCTACAAATCCAGAGGATGTCGTTTGATTCAGGGCTTCTTCTCGGATGATTCGTAGCCAGTAAAAGTAGGAATGACGGCTGAGGCCATTTTTCTCACAATAAGCATCCACAGTCAGTCCGCTATTGTTACGATCCTGAATGATGGATTTCCATTGCTGTATACAGTAGCTACGCTTTGCGGAACGTGTGTCCATTGATGATTACCTCCCTTGGTTTGAAAAGTGTAAATAGTTTTAAACTATTTCAATTTTCTCATCTTTTTGGAAGTGACTCAAGGTGCGAGTTATTTACCTGATAC
>JAQXZD010000056.1 GCA_029227035.1 Lachnospiraceae bacterium | reverse complement strand
GGTTTGTTTTTGCCATATCATACAATGGATCCGGCACAGGCAATAGAGAGAATCCTTGAAGCAAAGAATCTTCTTATGGACGAGGATGCAGAACTTCAAAGACAGTTTGAAATATTCAAAAAAGTAAGAGAACATTGATTGAAATCCTCGATTATGCTATATTATGAGCAAATGGAGGAATGTACTATGACCAGAAGAGAACGTGAAGTAACCGATCTAAATGAAATTCTGAAAATATTAGACACCTGCAAAATTGTCCATGTAGGACTGGTGGATGATGGACAGCCTTATGTCCTTCCCATGTGTTACGGATATACTATGGACGATGGAGAACTGACCCTGTATCTGCACGGCGCCACGACAGGATACAAGCTGGATGTCATCCGCGCCAACCCGACTGCCTGCTTTGAAATGGAATGTGATGTGGTTCCCTTCGAGGGAGAAGTGGCATGTCAGTATGGAATCTGCTATTCCTCAATTATCGGAAGAGGCACTGCGGAAATCATCACCGACGTGGATGAGAAAAAACGGGCGCTTTCTATTATCATGAAAACACAGACCGAAAAAGATTTCACCTTCGACGAGCGGATGGTTTCCATCGTAAGTGTCATCGAAATTCATGTGTCCGATTATACTGCCAAGCGCCGCCCGCTTCCGGAAGGTCTTCGCAAATAAACAAAGCCTTACAATTTTGCATCCTTATTGACAATATAGATTCCCACACACACCAGCACTAATGCCAGAAGACAGGTCAAGCCCAGTGCATCTGTCTCCTGCAATAAAAGTGCAGACAACAGAACTCCGAACACAGGCGTCATGAATCCGAACACCGCTACGCGCGATACCGGATTATAGCAAAGCAGAATTCCCCACAGGGAATATGCCACTGCAGATACCAGCGCAAGATAAAGCAGAACCAATCCTGCCTGTACCGGAAAATGCGTAATCTTTCCTCCAAGAAGCAGACCACAGATAATCATAACCAGTCCGCCCAATTGGAATTGGTAGCCGCTTAGCAGCACCGGATCATTCTCTTTGGAAAATTCTTTCAAAAAAGTAGACGAAAACGCATAAGAAACCGCAGATAGAAGCATAAATCCTTCCCCGTTCCAACTGAAGCGGATGTCCAGTCCCCCTGACAGGTTGACCAGAATCACTCCTGCAAATCCAAGCACACATCCAAGCATTTTCTGTGCGGTCACTTTTTCCTGATGAAAAATAAATCCTGCCACCAGTACCGCAATGAACACACTCACTCCATTGATAATGGACGCTTTTACTCCACCCGTATGTGCCAGTCCGATATAAAAAAAGAGATACTGCAGAATCGTCTGGAACATTGCCAGACACCCTATTTTTCCAAGCTGCTTCCGACGCGGAATCAAAATTTTTTTTTGCAGACAGCTCCCTATCAGAATCGTAAGAATTCCTGCCAGGAAAAAGCGGCAGCCCGCGTAGAGAATCTGGGTTGCCGAATCTTCTGCCGCCACCTGCATCAGCCCATATCCAATTTTAATACATGGAAAAGCACTGCCCCACAGCACACAGCAAATCAATGCTCCTGCCCATACCACAAGCGGTCTGGTCATAAAACTATCTTTCTTACTCACGAATTTGTTCCTCACACTTTTTCTTCATCTCTTTCTCAAAATCTGCCTTTGGCATCGGCCGTGCAAACAGGAATCCCTGTATATCATCACAATGCAATTTTTGCAGATATTCCAACTGCATCGTATTCTCCACACCTTCCGCGGTAATATTCAGACCAAGCTGCTTTCCCATACTGATCACATGGTACAGAAGAGTCTCTCCTTTTTCTTCCCCGATATGATCAATCAGGCTCTTATCCAGCTTCAGCGTGTCAAAGCATCTCGTATTCAAAACCGCCAGAGAAGAATACCCGGTTCCAAAATCATCCATCAGAATCTGCACGCCGATCTTCCTAAATTGTCCCAGCACTTTCAGGATATCTGTTTTTCCCTCCATAGCGCTCTCTGTCACTTCAATCTGAACATATCTGGCATCCAGTTGATATTCCTTGATAATATTTTCATATTTTTCCACCAGATCCGAATAATAAAGAGACGCTCTGCTCAGATTCACGGAAACCGGAAGTATCGGATAGCCCTCTTCCTTCCACTTTGCCTGCTGACAGCAGACACTCCGAAACATATACTCATCCAGCCTTGCAATCATTCCGTTCTTCTCAAACAGCGGAATAAAACGTCCCGGCGAAATCAGGCTGCCGTCTTTGTTTCTCCAACGTACAAGCGCTTCACTTCCAACCATTTCCGCTCCGCTTACACTGTATTTTGGCTGATACCATACCTCAAATTCATGCGTTTCCAAAGCTTCATCAAACCGCTCCTCAAGCTCTTGGTCTTCGTACAGTGCTGCCTGATTGATATCCCGGTAAAATACATAACGCTTTGTGTGATCACCTCCTGCAAAATCACAGGCCAGCCGTGCTTTCGCGTATCCGTCTTCCACCAGTTCGTCTTCTTTCAACTCACAGATTCAATACTGCAGATAGACGCCCGGCACCTGTATCTTTTTCGCAAGCCCATGAACTTTTGCAGAGATCGCTTCCGTCCGTTGAATCAGTCTCTCCTCCGTTGAAGCTTCCATAAATACGGCAAAGTAATCTTCCCTTACCCTTGCCGCCATCTCATTCGTTCCAACCGCATTCTTCAAAACCTGCCATATGTTCATAAGCATGCTGTCTCCGACTGCCCGCCCAGCAGCTATATTGACATTACTGAAATTCTGAACATTCATCGATATCAGATATCCCTGTCTGCCATGCTGGGAATTCACAACCTGACAGAATTTGGCATAATTTGCGTCTCCCGTAAGCGGATCCGTATAGGCAAGCCGTATGGTTTCCAGACGCTGTTCTCTGGAAATCCACATAAACACCCATACACTGACCACTATAAGCAGTATTACCAACAGGTCCATCCGATAAAGATTCCGACGGGTTTCGCCAAACCGCTCCTCAAAATAATCACTCGGTACCACGGTAAACATATACCAGGTGACTTCGCCTCCCATCAGTTTTACCGGCGTTGCGTAAAAATACTCTTCCTGCGAAAGATATAACTTTCCTCCCGTTTTTCTTTCTTTTTCTATATTCTCTAAAACTTGTCATTTTCCGGGTTCTGTTCCAATATATCAAAGAGATTCGCTGTCAGTCGCAAACCATCATTGCCCATACTGACCATAACCTCACCGTTCTCATTAACCGCGAAACTGTAGCCTTTTCCTTCGAAGCTCCGCATCTGTAACGTATCATTAAAAGCATCCGAGTCGTAGGTCATACAGGCAACTCCCTGCACCTGTCCCGCATTATCCTTCATCGGTATGCTCATAACGGTAACCTGACCGTGTTCCTCGCTCATCGCATCTGTCAGAACCCCGGTAATCGTAGCTTTCCCCTGCATTCCTCTCTGAAAAAAGTTTCTGTGAGAGAGATCCACTTTTACTCCGTCCGTGGAGGTCGTTATTCCATCCGGCTGACAGTATCCCAGCCTCTTTAAACCGTAACTCTCCACAAAATTGCAGTACTTCGTGACCGCCTCTGTCTGATCTTCACTTTCCATCAGCTCCGCAGCAAGTCCGTTAAGCAAAAGCTCATTGCTGTGAATCTGATTTCGTAATGCCATCGCATTCTGATTTGCCACATCCTCCAAATTCTGTTCCAACTGCGCCCGTACATTTTCTTCTACCTTATTCGTGAAAAAAAGAATCGTAATCAGAACCAGAACTGCAGCCGATATAACAATCAGAAACTTTGCTTTCTTTCCGATCTCTTTTCTCATATGTATACCGCCTCCCCCATATCCCTTATCCAACCGATATGCCTTGATTAGAGAATAGCATGTTGCAAACTTTTTGACAAGAGTTCCTCGTAAAGCAATCATGCAATTTTCGTAAATTTGCGGCAAAAAAAGAAAGAACGGAAATTATGCCCTGTTGTATTTCCCCTCCCATCATGCTAAAATACAGACAGAGTGTAAAAATGAAGGAGGCTATATCAAATGGATTATTCCGAAGAATACAAACAGAAACTTGTCTCCGCTGACGAAGCGGTCAAGGTCATCAAATCCGGTGACTGGGTAGATTATGGCTGGTGTACCAACACCGTTGATGCACTTGATAAGGCACTTGCCAAACGTACTGACGAATTAAAAGATGTTAATCTGCGCGGCGGTATTATTATGAAGCCGCTTGCAGTATTTGAAAGAGAAGATGCCGGAGAGCACTTTACATGGAATTCCTGGCATATGTCCGGTATCGAGCGCCGGTTAATCAGCCGCGGCTGTGCTTACTATGCTCCGATTCGTTATTCGGAGCTTCCACGCTACTACCGTGATCTTGACTGCCCGGATGATGTGGCAATGTTCCAGGTTGCCCCGATGGACAAGCACGGTTATTTCAATTTTGGTCCGAGTGCTTCTCATCTCGGCGCCATGTGCGAAACTGCAAAGCATATCATCGTTGAGGTAAACGAGAATATGCCTCGCTGTCTCGGCGGCACGGAATATGGCGTGCATATCTCTCAGGTTGATGCTATCGTGGAAGGTGACAATCCTCCAATCGGCGAGCTGGGAGCCGGCGGTCCTGCCACAGAGGTAGACAAAAAAGTTGCAGAGCTTATTGTGGATCAGATTCCAAACGGTGCCTGCTTACAGCTTGGTATCGGCGGTATGCCGAATGCTGTCGGATCACTGATTGCAGAGTCTGACTTAAAGGATCTTGGTGTACATACCGAGATGTATGTAGATGCTTTTGTTGATATTGCAAAAGCAGGTAAGATTACCGGTGCCCGCAAGAACATCGACCGTTACCGTCAGGTATATGGCTTTGGTGCCGGAACCAAGAAGATGTATGACTATCTGGACGAGAATCCTGAGCTTATGAGCGCACCTGTCAGCTACACCAACGACATCCGTTCCATCTCAGCTTTGGACAACTTTATCTCCATCAACAACTGTGTAGATATCGACCTGTTCGGACAGATCAGTTCCGAATCCTCCGGTATTAAGCAGATCAGCGGAGCCGGCGGTCAGCTTGACTTCGTGCTTGGCGCATACCTGTCCAACGGTGGTAAGAGCTTTATCTGCTGCTCTTCAACCTTCACAGACAAGCAGGGACAGATGCATTCCAGAATCCGTCCGACTCTGGCAGAGGGCTCTGTTGTAACCGACACCCGTGCCAATACACAATACGTCGTAACAGAGTACGGTATGGTAAACCTCAAAGGCTTATCTGCTTGGCAGAGAGCCGAGAAACTGATTTCCATTGCACATCCGGATTTCCGAGATGACTTAATTAAGGAAGCGGAAAAAATGCATATTTGGAGACGTTCTAACCGCTAAGATTATACATTCTGCAAAAAAACCTCGGCTTTGCCGGGGTTTTTTTATAAATTTTACCTCTTGTTTTTGTGCTACTTTTTGAGTAATCTATTCGAAGAGTAAAGGAGAGGTAAAAATGAAGAGAATTTTTGGTATTATAAAGGAAAAGCTTTTTACACGTACTGAAAAAGAGCATTCCGAGGCTTACATGCGCCGCATTGCATTTTTAAATAAATATTCCATTTTGTTCCACCTGCTGATTTCGTGTGCGATTGTTTTTATCGTGGAGGTCATCTCCAGAAGAAACTTCCTGTCGGCATGCAGCTTTGTGGGCAGCCACACCGGGGCTTACTTCTATAATGCGTTTATTGTATTTACGTCCCTGTGTCTGGTCTATTTATTCCGCAGACGTGCTTTTATGCGAATCATTATCAGCGGATTCTGGATTATCCTGGGCGTTATCAACGGCTGCATTCTTTCCAACCGTGTGACACCTTTTGGTTTTACGGATCTGAAATGCATCAATGATTTGCTGGCAATGAATAACACAAGTTATTTTACGGCACAGGAGGCAACTCTGGTTGTCATCGGTTTAGGATTGTTCTTTCTGTTCTGTGCGGTTCTTTTTATCAAAGGACCTCGCTACCAGGGAAAAATACATAAAGTTGTAATGCTTGCAACTGTTGTATCCGTTATGTTCGTTGCACTTCCGGTTACAACTTCTGCCGCTCAGAAGAGCAATATTGTGGCAAGTTATTTTTCCAACATTGCACAGGGATATGAGAACTACGGATTTATTTATGGATTTTCTTCCAGTGTGGTGGATCGCGGCATGAATAAACCGGATTCTTATTCCGAAGAGACCATCGCATCCATCGAGACCACTGTGGATCAGACAAAGGAAGAGACAACTGTCAGCAAAAAGAATGCTCCGAACATTATTTGTGTTCTGCTGGAATCTTTCTGTGATCCGGATGAGATTAATTTCCTTGATTATAATAAGGATCCGATTCCTACCTTCCATAAGCTGGAAAAGGAATATACCAGCGGTTATCTGACAGTACCTGTTGTCGGAGCCGGAACAGCCAACACCGAATTTGAGGTTCTCTCCGGAATGAGTATGCAGTACTTCGGAACCGGAGAATATCCGTACAAAACCGTCTTAAAGAAAACAGATTGTGAAAGCACCGCTTCCGCACTTGCTTCTATCGGATACGGAACTCACGCCGTGCACAACAACGGCGGTAATTTCTACAGCCGTGTGAATGCTTTTTCCATGATGGGATTTGATACCTTTACCAGCAAAGAGCTGATGAATATTGAAGCCTATACTCCGAACGGAAGCTGGTCAACAGATGATATCCTTGTGGACGAGACCATCAAAACTCTGGACGCAACTCCGAAGCAGCCGGATTTTACTTATACCATTACCGTGGGAACCCACGGAGATTATCCGACAGAACCGGTGATTGTCAATCCAAAATACACCATCAGCGGTGTGGAGGATACGGAAAAAGCCAACCAGTGGACTTATTATGTTAACCAGTTGAATGAAGTTGATACCTTTATGGCAGACTTAATCAACAAACTGAGTGCAAGAGACGAAGATACGATTGTGGTATTCTTCGGTGATCATCTCCCAACCATGGGATTGGAAGATACGGATATGAAGTCCGGTGATATCTATAAGACAAAATACGTTACCTGGAACAACATGAATCTGGAGAAAAAGGATGCAGACCTTTACGCTTACCAGCTTATGGCAAGCATCACCGATTCCGTTGGCATCCATGAGGGAACGATTCTTACCTATCATCAGACACAGACAAACAGCAGAACTTATTCCGAGGGTCTGGAGAATCTTCAGTATGACATTCTCTACGGCAAACGTTACTGCTACAACGGCGAAGATAAGTACCCTGCAACAGACATTGTCATGGGAATTGACGAAGTAAAAGTAACCGACGCAATCAATTCCATCGGAGAATCCGAAGTCATTATCTATGGCGAGAATTTTACAAAATGGAGTAAAGTTTTTGTCAACGGCAAGAAGGTAAACACCATTTTCAGCGGAACCGATTGTCTGGTCATCAACAAAGAAGACATTCAAAACGGCGATACCATTCAGGTTTGCCAGATGGGATCCGGTAATACGGTTTTCCGAAGTTCCAATGAATTTACCTATGTGGATCCGGATGCACCTGTTGCTGACAGCCAGATGCCGGAATCTTCTGAAAATACAAAACAGTAATACAAAAGGATGCCGTTTTATGCGGCATTCTTTTTTTGCAGTCAATAATTCACCTCTTAGCGGTCATTTTTTACCTCTTGGCAAAATCGTATTTACAACTCTCTTTTTTCCCTGTATGATTGCTACTGTAAGGAGCGGAAATGAAGATAAAAGTGGAATTTGATGAAAACTTAACAGAAGAAGAAATCGTGATTCGCTGTCGTGAACCGAATGATGAAACCCTTGCTCTCCAGAAAAAGATATCCGAGGCTCTGCACTCCGGTTTAAAACTGACCGTCACCAGATCCGACATGGAATATTATCTGGAGCTGCCGGAAATTCTGTTCTTCGAGACAGCAGGAAGCAGTGTTGCGGTTCATACCGTAAACCAGATTTATGAGACACACCTGCGCTTATATGAACTGGAAGAGCTGTTGCCCGGCAATTTTCTTCGGGTATCCAAATCAACCATATTGAACATCGAGCAGATTCGTTCTGTACGCAAAAACATCACCGGCGCAAGCGAGGTGGATTTCCGCGGAACCGGAAAAAAGGCCTTTGTTTCCCGCAGTTACTTTAAAGTCTTAACAGATAAATTAGATGAAAAGAGGTTAAAAAAATGAAAAAAAATCATATTGCCATTCCCATTATACTGATTTTGATTGCAGTATACTTAATCTTAAGCCGCATGCACTTAATATCACACGTTCCGTTCTTTCCGATTTTATTCACGGTGATTTTTGCTTATACGGCAATCAGGGGCTTTCTCCGGCTTCACTTTTTTGAAGCATTCCTGTCCCTCGCCCTCATAGGCTGCATCAATGATAAGCTTCTGGGGATTGAAGCCATCACCCCTGTAACGCTCATATTCGCCTGCTGCCTGATTGGAATTGCACTGGACATGCTTTTCCGCAACTCCCGCAAAACAGACGATCAATATACCTCCTATGCCGGCACGACCCACATGGAGAACGGTGCCGACGGTGATTTTGTCAATGTGGATAATTCCTTTGGTTCCATAAGCAAATATGTCAACTCCGACTCTCTTCGCGAGGCTCAGATCAAGAACAGCTTCGGAGAATGTAACGTATATTTCAACAACGCCTCTCTTGGCGGCTCTGAGGCAACCATTCGCGTGGAAAACACCTTTGGACAGACCCGTATCTATCTTCCGTCCACATGGTTCGTTACCACCCGTCAGAATACCGCATTTGGCAACATTCACTTTCAGGGACGCGGAAACACCTCTGAAGATGCACCGCATATCAATCTGATTCTTGACGCAAGTTTCGGAGAAATCCAGGTCATCTTTGAATAATTGCCGACCTTGCATTTAAAAAGGCGATAGTTCCGTGGACATCCACTCCTATCGCCTTTTTTCTATAACTGTTTTAACACTTCAACCGCCTTATCGAGATAAGGATTCTCCAATTCAAAAAACTTTCCTGCATCTGCCATCTTTGCATACTCCGGATTCAGCGGAAGCTTGCCCAGCACCTTCGTTCCGGTTTCTGCTGCCACCTCATCAATATGGCTTTCACCAAAAAGTTCTATCTCTTTACCACAGTCCGGACATTTCAGATAGCTGAAGTTCTCAACCACTCCAAGCACCGGTATATCCATCATATTTGCCATATTAAAGGCTTTGCGGACAATCATCTGTACCAACTCCTGCGGAGATGTCACAACGACGATTCCATCCACAGGAAGCGATT
Source organism: Lachnospiraceae bacterium (assembly GCA_029227035.1). GTDB lineage: Bacteria > Bacillota > Clostridia > Lachnospirales > Lachnospiraceae > Roseburia. The sequence goes on along the minus strand of JAQXZD010000056.1, from coordinate 33,914 downwards.
GGAATACGGTAAGCGGAACGTCTCCGGTTCCCGGCGGCATATCCACAAACAGGTAATCAATATCTCCCCACACGGTCTCATTCCAGAACTGCTTTACCGCCCCGGCAATGACAGGTCCTCTCCATACAACCGGCGCTTCCTCATCATCCATCAGAAGATTGATGGAGATAATCTTAATTTCGCCTTCTGTCTCAAATGGATACATTCCTTTCTCGTCTCCGACAATCTGTCCATGCGCTCCAAACATCTTCGGAATGGACGGTCCTGTAATATCCGCGTCCAGAATTCCCACCTTATATCCTGCTTTTGCCATCTGCACGGCAAGGGATGAAGTCACAAAGGATTTTCCTACGCCACCCTTTCCACTAACAACTCCAATCACATGCTTAATATCCGAATATGCATTCATCGCCTCCTGCATACTCTGCTTGTTGTTCTGGTTGCTTGCGCATCCTTCACAACTCTCCTTGGAACAGCTTGAAGCGCTGCTGCAACTTGAATTCTCTGCCATCTTTTTTACTCCTTTTCTTTTCTATTACTTGTATAAACTTCCCAGCCGGTCAAACGGATAATATATGAAATTCGCTTTCCCAATAATCTGGTCCTCTGTCACATAGGTATGCTCCCAATACCGCGCATCATAGGAATCATTGCGGTTGTCCCCCATCACAAAATAACAGCCTTCCGGCACATTAAATACACGCGAATCATTGTCTTCTACCCACTCTTCCTTCAAATAAGGTTCATCCAACGGTGTCTCGGAATCATTGATATACACACAACCATCCTTAATCGTTACTTTCTCACCCGGAAGCCCAATCACGCGCTTGACATATTTCTGCGTTTCATCATCCGGAAACCGGAAAATAATAATATCTTTCCTCTCCGGTTTTGAGAACTTATACGCAAGTCTCAAACCTAAGATATCATCACCCGGTTCTATCGTATGCTCCATCGATCCCGTCGGGACGGTTGCATTGATTATCACAAAATTCTTTAGAATTGTGGCAAGTCCAATCGCGAGAGCAAAAGTGAGTATCCAGCTAATCACTTCACGCAATACTCCACTCTTCTTGTTTTTCTTATTATTTCTCATAATTCTTCCATTATCCTGACTGACATATATTAACAATACCGTTTACAGTATAACACATCTTTGCCTTTTTGCCTATGGATAAGACAAAGAAGAACATCAAAAAATCCCGCACTTATGCCGTTTCCGGCAACGTGCGGGATTACTATTTCCAATTAACTATATAATTAGCAGACACCCTGTGCAAGCATAGCGTTTACAACCTTCTCAAATCCGGCTATATTCGCACCTGCAACATAATCTCCTTCTTTTCCGTAACGCTTTGCAGCGTCATCAATATTGTGATAAATATTAACCATGATGTTCTTAAGCTGTGCGTCAACTTCTTCAAAGGTCCAGCTTAATCTCTCTGAGTTCTGGGACATCTCAAGTGCAGAAGTAGCAACTCCACCTGCATTTGCTGCCTTACCGCCTACGAACCATACACCGTTCTCCTGCAGATACTTGGTGGCATCCAGTGTAGTAGGCATGTTAGCTCCCTCACATACAGCCTTGCATCCGTTTGCTACAAGCTGCTTTGCATCATCAATAAGAAGCTCATTCTGTGTTGCGCAAGGAAGTGCAATATCACACTTAATCTGCCATACACCGCGTCCCTCATGATACTCAGCGCTCTTTCTTGCTGCTGCGTACTCTGTAAGACGAGCTCTCTTAACTTCCTTAATCTCCTTAAGAAGTGCTACATCAATTCCTTCCGGATCATAAATCCATCCGGTAGAATCTGAACAGGTAACAACCTTTGCGCCCATCTGCTGAGCCTTCTGAATTGCATAAATTGCAACATTTCCGGCACCGGATACACAGATAGTCTTTCCGCTCATGGACTCTCCATGGCACTTCATCAATTCTTCTGTCAGATATAACAGACCGTATCCTGTTGCCTCTGTACGTGCAAGAGAACCGCCATATGTCAAACCTTTTCCGGTAAGAACACCCTCAAAGCTTCCGCGAATCTTCTTGTACTGTCCGAACATATATCCAATCTCTCTTGCGCCGGTTCCGATATCTCCTGCCGGAACATCCACATCAGCACCTATGTACTTGGAAAGCTCTGTCATAAAGCTCTGGCAGAATGCCATAATCTCACGGTCTGACTTACCCTTCGGATCAAAATCAGAACCACCCTTGCCACCGCCGATTGGCAGTCCGGTCAGAGAATTCTTGAAAATCTGCTCAAATCCCAGGAACTTGATGATTCCAAGGTTTACTGAAGGATGTAATCTAAGACCTCCCTTGTACGGTCCGATTGCATTGTTAAACTGTACACGGAAACCACGGTTTACCTGAACCTGTCCCTTGTCATCTACCCACGGTACACGGAACATAATCTGACGATCCGGCTCAGTAATTCTCTCTAAGATGGCTTCCTTTCTATATAATTCCTCATTGGCATCAATTACCGGACGTAATGAATCCAACACTTCCTCTGCTGCCTGTAAGAATTCCGGCTCAGAGGCATTTTTCTTCTTTAAAGTCTCAAGGACTTCATCTACATAACCCATGATCTATTCTCCTTTTTTATTAAATAGTATACATCAACGTTTTTATTTTAAACGAAAATGTCAAAATATACAATAGTTTTCTGGTACTTTATATGGTTATTTAACAAAAAAGCAAGAGTTACTCGCTCTGAATCTTGGACCAATCCACAAATTCCGATTCCTCATCCGTATCATAATAGTTAAGCTGAAAATAATCAACCATTTTTGCCAGGGCATATACCAGCACTTCGGTTTCCTTTTCCGACATCTCTCCGGCAATATTCTTAATCATCTGCCTGTGAAACTGCTCATGGTGATAATAGGCTGATTTTCCCTTATCCGTCAGCTTCAGCTTGACCACTCGTTTGTCCTCCGCGCTTCGTTCACGAATCACATACTTTTTATCGCAGAGAGCATCAATCGCCTTCGTCAATGTTCCCGTCGTGACCGACATCAGATTTGCAACCGTCTTCATGTTTCTGGGCTCCTCTACCCCGATTGCTTCAATGATGTGCATATCATTATAAGAAATATCCTTAAACTCCTCCGTAATCAGACACTTGGATTCAATCTCCAGAATATCCTTGAACAGCTTTACAAGAAGCTCATTTAATGTTTCTTCCAGTGTCATCTGCTATCTCCTTACCATTCCAGCACACAGGCGCCCCAGGTCAGTCCTGCGCCAAAACCTGCCATCACAATCTTGTCTCCCTTGCTCAGTTTTCCCTCTCTATGGATTTGATCCAGCAAAGAAGGCACGCTTGCTGCCGAAATGTTTCCACACTCTTCAAGAATTGTAGGGAATTTTTCCAACGGCTGATTCATACGCTTTGCCACTGCCTCAATAATGCGGAGATTTGCCTGATGCAAAAGAAAATACTTTACATCTGCCACAGGTACCTTTGCCTGCTCCAACACATTGGCGATTGCATTCGGAACCGTTCTTACCGCAAACTTGTATACCGCGGAACCATCCATCTCCGTATAGGAATAAGCCAGACTCTGACCTGCTTCCTGCTTATACAAATTATGTACCGGACGGTTTTTGCATTTCAGCACCGTACCTCTGGCACCGTCAGAACCCTGCACCATGCCCAGAAGCTGATTTCCTTCGGCACTAACCACAGCGGCTCCCGCACCGTCTCCGAACAGCACACAGGTGCTGCGGTCGCTCCAGTCCATCATTTTCGAAAGCGTCTCCGCTCCGAGAATCAGTGCGTTTTTATATCTGCCCGTTCTAAGATATGCATCTGCCGTAGCCAGTGCAAACAGAAAACCGGAGCAGCCCGCCGAGATATCAAAAGCAGTTGCATTCTTTGCTCCGATTGCAGCCTGAATTTCACAAGAAAGTGTCGGATATATATAATCGCTCGAAACGGTTGCCGCAACAATCAGATCCAGTTCATCTATGGAAACCTTGGACTGCTCCAATGCTTTTTTGCAGGCCTCTACCGCCAATGATGTTGTGGTCTCCTCCACCGCAATATGCCGCCGCTCGATTCCTGTACGGGTGCGGATCCACTCATCTGAGGTATCCATCACCTGTGCAAGATCGTCATTGCTTACTACTTTTTTCGGAAGCGCACTTCCTGTTCCTAAAATCTTCATTTATCATTCTCCTAATCAAAACTTCCGGAAGCGGTCATATCTCTCCTGCGCCAGTTGCTCCCCGCTCTTATTGTTCTGCGCTCTTAAGAATTCCTTCATGTGGCCCTTCATATAATTTGCAATGGAAGACAGGGCATCCTCATCCGCTCCTCCATACTCAGGAATAATATCATCCACAATCGCAAGATCCTTCAGATCCTGTGCCGTAATCTTCATCACACCCGCAGCCTCCTGCGCCCGGCTTCCGTCTTTCCACAGAATTGATGAAAATCCTTCCGGTGACAAAATGGAATACGTTGCATTTTCCATCATCCATACCTGATTACCAACAGCCAGTGCAAGCGCTCCGCCGCTTCCGCCTTCACCAATCATCAGGCAGAGAATCGGCACTTTGATTCCGGACATTTCATAGAGATTTCTGGCAATTGCCTCTCCCTGTCCGTTTTCTTCCGCCTCTGTTCCCGGATAAGCACCGGATGTATTCACAAAAGTAATAATTGGGCGATGAAACTTCTCTGCCTGTTTCATCAGCCGAAGCGCCTTACGGTATCCTTCCGGTGACGGCATTCCGTAATTGCGGTATGCACAATCCTTGAGATCTTTTCCCTTATGCACTCCGATTACCGTTACAGGCTGGCCATCCAGATAAGCGATTCCTCCCACAATAGCAGGATCATCCCTGAAGTAACGGTCTCCATGCAGTTCCATAAAATCATCAAAAACAGCATCCATATAGTCAACCGATGCAAGTCTCTTAATCTGACGGGCTGCACATACCTTTTCCCATGCGGAAAGAGGCTTAGCCTTTGCATTTCGTTCGCGCATAAGCTCCGTCGGATCATACCGGTCATTGTCATGTGCCGGATCAAAATTCGCATATCCCTGCAGAGGCTTATGCATTTTCAGTATCTGTGCAAGTGTCTGTTTCAAGTTGTCGCGCTCCACAATTGCGTCTACAAATCCATGTTCCAACTGAAATTCCGCACGCTGAAATCCTTCCGGCAGTTTCTGTCCGATGGTATTCTCAATCACTCGTGCGCCCGCAAAACCGATAAGAGCCTTCGGCTCCGCCAGAATAATATCTCCCAGCATGGCAAAGCTCGCCGTCACTCCACCTGTCGTCGGATCTGTCAGAACCGGAACATACAAAAGTCCCGCATCCGAATGTCTCTTGATGGCTGCAGAGGTCTTTGCCATCTGCATCAGGGATATCATTCCTTCCTGCATTCTTGCACCGCCTGAACAGCAGAACAAAATAACCGGAAGTCTCTCCTCTGTGGCACGTTCCACGGCATGTGTAATCTTCTCGCCTACCACATGTCCCATACTTCCCATCATGAATCTTGCATCAATCACACCAAGTACCGTCTCTTCTCCGTTTACCGTACATTTTCCGATGGTAACGCCTTCCTTTAAACCGGTCTTCTCCTGCGTTGCCGCAACCTTTTCTTCATATTCCGGAAAGTTCAAAGGATTTCCTGTTTTTAAATCCTCATCCCAGGCTTCAAAAGTTCCGGCATCTGCCACCATCTTGATACGGTTCTTGGAACGAACACGGAAATAGTATCCGCATTCATAGCAGACATACTTGTTCTTTACTACCCGCTTTTTATCCAGCTCTTTTTTACAGCTCTTGCAGGTTACAGTCTCAACCACCGGAGTCTCCGCTGTCTGCGGTGCCGGACTCTCCGGCTCTTTTTTATTCAATGGTATATACTTTTTAAATAGCATAAATCTTCCCTCTTTCAATCCGATTTTATCCGATTGCGAAGGTCAGTTCTGCGGAGCATGCAAGCTTTCCGTTTACACGAGCAACTGCTTTCCCGACACCAATCGGTCCCTTTACCTTGATAATCTCTGTTTCCAGCACGAGCGTATCACCCGGCAGTACCTTCTGCTTAAACTTTGCATTGTTAATACCTGCAAAATATGCAGTCTTTCCCTTCCATTCCGGCTGTGACAGAATTGCAACAGCCCCGGTCTGTGCCAGTGCTTCCACAATCAAAACCCCCGGCATCACCGGATTGCCCGGAAAATGTCCGGCAAAAAACGGTTCGTTAAAAGTAACATTCTTTTTGGCAACCGCACGCACGCCCGGTTCCACTTCTTCCACAGTATCTATCAGAAGAAATGGCTGTCTGTGTGGCAGAATCTCCATAATTTCCTGTGTTGTCATACTCATGTTCTGTCTCTCCTATCCCTCGTACTTTTTCAAAAGGATACTTGCATTATGTCCGCCAAATCCCAGAGAGTTGGACAGAGCATATGGCACTTCTTCCTGATATTCCTGCTTACAGTAATTCAAATCTATTTCATCATCCACCGTCTCATATCCGACTGTTTTGTGGATGAATCCTTCTTCGATCTCTTTGACACAGGTGATGAATTCCACTGCACCTGCTGCACCAAGAAGATGTCCAATCATAGACTTTGTGGAATTGATTTTCAGATCCTTTGCATGCTCTCCAAATGCAAGCTTAATCGCACGGGTTTCAAACAAATCATTATGATGTGTTGCCGTACCGTGTGCATTGATATAGGTAATATCCTCCGGCTTAATGCCTGCATCATCAATGGCATTTGTCATGGCACGGGCAGCACCGGAACCATCCTCTATCGGCGAGGTAATGTGGTAAGCATCTGCAGAACAGCCATATCCTACAACCTCTGCATAAATCTTTGCACCTCTTGCCTTTGCATGCTCTAATTCCTCCAGTACTACCACTCCGGAACCTTCTCCTAAGACAAAACCACTGCGGTTTTTATCAAACGGAAGTGAGCATCTCTTCGGATCATCAGAAGTCGATAAAGCGGTAAGCGCTGTAAATCCTGCGATTGCACATGGGCAGACAGCACCCTCTGTTCCTCCTGCAACCATTACATCCGCTTCTCCATACTGGATGCTGCGGAATGCATCACCGATATTGTTGGTTCCTGTTGAACATGCGGTTACGTCATTAGTGCATTTTCCGCGCAATCCAAGCTGAATGGATACGTTACCTGCTGCCATGTTAGAAATCATAAGAGGTACAAAAATCGGATTTACCTTTCCCGGTCCTTTCTGCACAATCTTTGTATATTCCCGCTCTATTGCCTGCAGACTTCCCACTCCACATCCGATTGCCGTACCAACACGGAACGGATCTTCTTTGGACATATCCAGTCCTGCATCCGCAAAAGCTTCTTTTGCCGCAGCAACCGCATACTGTGAAAACGGCTCCATACGTTTTGCTGATTTAAAATCCATAAATTCTTTTGGATCAAATCCTTTTACTTCCGCTGCCAGATGCACCTTATAGTCTGTAGTATCAAACTTTGTAATCTCGCCGAATCCGGTCTCTCCCGCTTTAATGTTTTTCCAAAAATCATTCACATTTAAACCAATCGGGGTAATTGCTCCCAATCCTGTTACAACAACTCTTCTGCTCATATCCTACTACTTCCTTTCCGGCATTAAATTGCCATGCCTCCGTCCACAGATAATACCTGACCGGTAATATAATCCGATGCCGGAGATGCAAGAAATGCAACTGCTTTTGCAATATCCTCTGTCTGTCCCACTCTTCCAAGCGGAATCTGCTTTACAAGTTCCTCTTTTACCTTGTCCGATAAAACATCCGTCATCTCCGTCTGCACGAATCCCGGTGCTACGGCATTCACGTTGATTCCCCGTCCTGCCAGTTCTCTTGCCACTGCCTTGGTCAGTCCGATAATTCCCGCTTTACTTGCGGAATAATTTGCCTGTCCCGCATTGCCAAGAATTCCGGACACGGAGGAAATGTTAATAATTTTTCCGGCACGCTGCTTCAGCAGATACCGGGACAGATGGCGGATGGTATTGAAGGCACCCTTCAGATTTGTGTCAATAACCGCATCAAAATCTTCTTCCTTCATACGCATTAACAAATCGTCTCTTGTAATTCCCGCATTGTTGACCAAAATGTCAATGTGTGCATATTCCTTAATCAATGCATCAACCATATCCTTGCAGGCATTAAAATCTGTCACATTGCACCGGTAGCTTACCGCATCGCCACCTGCTGTCTTAATCTCTTCGACAGTTGCATCTGCCGCTTCCTTGGAACCATTATAATTGACAATCACAAAAGCGCCGTTTGCCGCAAGCTCCTTTGCAATCGCTTTGCCGATTCCTCTGCCCGCGCCTGTCACAAGCGCAATCTTACCGGTTAACATATTTCTCAAAATCCTCCATCTTGTCAATATTATAGGTTGCCACATCGCGGTTGATTTTACGCATGAATCCGGAAAGGGAACGTCCCGGTCCGATTTCCACGAACTCATCCGCTCCATCCGCAATCAGTCTCTCAACCGTCTGCTGCCAACGAACAGAAGAAGAAACCTGACGAGTCAGAAGCTCCTTCACTTCTGCCTTATCCGTTACATAATCCGCAGTTACATTTGCAAGATACGGAATCTCTGCCTCCCTGATTTCAACATCCTTCAGGGCTTCTCCCAGCTTCTCGCCTGCTCCCGTCAATAACTGTGAATGGAACGGTCCGCTTACCTTAAGAGGTACCACACGCTTTGCGCCTGCTTCTTTACACTTGTCGCCGGCTTTCTCCACTGCATTTGCCTCTCCGGTAATCACAATCTGCCCCGGACAGTTATAATTTGCTATGGAAACTACCGCAGACTCTTCCGCTGCCGTCTCCTTACAGATTTCTTCGATGCGATCCGCATCCAGACCAAGAATGGCAGACATTGCACCGCCGGTCGGATATGCTTCCTGCATGTAAATTCCTCTTTTTCTTACAACCGCAAAAGCGTCCTTCATACTCATGGTTCCGGATGCAATCAGCGCTCCATACTCACCGAGGCTCAAACCTGCCGTCACATCACAGTCAATTCCCTTTGCCTTCAGTGCCGCATAGATTGCCGCCTCAGTTGTCAGCATACATATCTGGGTATACTCCGTAATATTGATTTTGTCATTTTCCTCAAAACAAAGTGCGGCAACATCCAGTCCGCTGGCTTCAGATGCCAAATCATAGACTGCCTTTGCCTCCGGCATGGCGTCGTAAAACTCCTTTCCCATTCCAACATACTGGGAACCCTGTCCCGGAAACATAAATACTCTCTTCATTGTCTTCTCACCGCTCCATCCAAATTTTATCTGCCTAACAGCTTCTCTGCCTGCGTCATAACATCTTTAATAATATCCGCACAGCTTTCCTCTTTCTTCACCAGTCCTGCAGACTGTCCTGCCATGACACTTCCTTCCATGACATCGCCTTCCACAACTGCCTTACGCAGTCCGCCGAGAGTCAGTTGCTCAAGCTCTTCAAAAGAAGCTCCCTCTTTTTCCATTTTCAGATATTCTCTCGTCATCTTGTTTCGGATTACACGAATCGGATGTCCGGTAGATGTACCTGTAACCTCCGAATCAATATCCTTTGCCTTGATCACACGCTGCTTATAGTTCTCATGCACAATAGATTCATTTGCTACAACAAAACGTGTTCCCATCTGAACAGCCTCCGCACCAAGCATCATGGATGCGGCAAAACCTCTGCCGTCTGCAATACCGCCTGCTGCAATAACCGGAATAGAAACAGCATCCACCACCTGTGGAACCAGTGTCATTGTAGTCTGCGCTCCGATGTGTCCGCCGGACTCCATTCCCTCTGCAACCAGCGCGTCTGCTCCGCCTCTCTCCATGAGCTTTGCCAGTGCGACACTGGCTACAACAGGAATCACCTTGATTCCGGCCTCTTTCCACATGCTCATGTATTTTGCCGGGTTACCGGCTCCTGTGGTAACTACCTTGACACCTTCCTCTACAAGAACCTGGGCAATTGCATCTGCCTCCGGATTCAGAAGCATCAGATTAACACCAAAAGGCTTGTCCGTCTCTGCTTTTGCAGCACGAACCTGTTCTCTCACCCATTCTGCCGGTGCTCCGCCTGCTCCTATAATGCCAAGACCGCCAGCGTTTGATACTGCGCTGGCGAGTTCGTGTGTAGCTACCCAGGCCATTCCGCCTTGGATAATTGGGTATTCAATTCCAAGAAGTTCTGTCACTCTTGTTTTCATATTTATGCCTCTACACCTTTATTCTCAAGATAATCAATAACATCCTGTACTGTTAAAATATTTTCAAGATCCTCAGACGGAATCTCTACTCCGTACTCCTCTTCCAATGCCATAACCAGCTCAAAAAGATCTAAGGAATCTGCCTCAAGATCTTCCTTGAATCTTGACTCTGCAGTAATATTTGCTGCGTCCACATTTAACTGATCTGCGATTAACTCTTTTAACTTCTCTAACATATTCTTATCTCCTTTTGTTCTCTTTAATTCTTTGACAATCAAACTATTTGTCTATCAAAGTATATTTTATAATAGTTTGATTGTCAAGATATTTTTGGAAATTTATAGAACAATCAAAAAGGAGCAGCAATTTGCGCTGCTCCCTGTCAATTTTAATATTTAATTATTCTACCACCAGTTTCATGCAACCGTACATTCCTGCATCATTTCCCAGCGATGCAAGCTCAAATCTTGTATCACGGCAGGCATGAAATGAGGTTTCCACATAATGCTTCTGAATGGTATCAATCAGAATCTGTCCGGCCTTGGATACACCTCCACCGATTACGATAACCTCCGGGTTCACAACACATGCCATATTCGACAGTGCCGATCCAAGAATTTCTCCCAGCTCATCCACCAGAACCATTGCCACTTGGTCTCCGGCCTTTGCCTCGTCAAAGATATCCTTTGCGGTCAGTTCATCATATTTGCGCAAAGCGGTTTCCTCTGCGGTCTTTGCCAGCTTTCTTTTTGCCATCCGCACAATGCCTGTTGCAGAAGTATACTGTTCCAGACAACCGTACTGCCCGCAATTACATGGCTCAATTTCATCATTGTTCACCGTGATATGTCCGATTTCACCGCCTGCTCCGTTGTAGCCTGCCACAATATGTCCATCCACGATAATTCCGCCTCCGACACCGGTTCCCAGTGTCACCATGATAACATCCCGGCTTCCCTTTGCTCCGCCCTGCCACATCTCTCCAAGAGCTGCTACATTGGCATCATTTCCAACTTTGACTTTCAGGCCTGTAAGCTTGCCCAGTTCTTCCGCCACATTGACAACGCCCCAGCCGAGGTTCACGCAGATATTTACCACTCCGTCACTTCTTACCGGCCCCGGAACTCCGATTCCGATTCCTTCCACTTCGCTCTTGCTTATGCTCTCCTGTGCCAGCTTATTATCAATCGCCTGTGCAATATCCGGAAGAATTTCCTTTCCGTTATCCTGCGTATTGGTTTTAATCTCCCATTTGTCCAAAAGCTTTCCATCGGTCTCAAAAAAACCAATCTTAACCGTAGTTCCTCCCACATCAACACCAAATCCATATTTCTTCATTATTTTTCCTCCTTATTCTTCAGACTATTCGTCTGCATCATCCTCATCCTGGTTTCCCGGCTCCTCCGGAATTATCTCATCCGGATTGTCCTGATTCGGTTCATCCGCCTCCGGCTCATCCACAACCGTGTCATCCGGATTTTCTTCCTGATTATCCCCACTCTCATTGTCGGCCGGTTCATCCTCTGCGTCCTGCTCTTTTTCATCCTGCGGTTTCTGATTCTCCTCCCGCATCTTATCGTGCTCCTGCTCCGCTTTTTCCTGCTCTTCCTTAAACTCATCCGACAACTGTGCATAAGGCAGGAAATCCATCGGAGACAGCCCTTCATGAATGGCATTCATAAAATTCTTCCAGATGGTTCCCGGATAGGTACTTCCGCTTAGTCCGCTAATCGCCTTTGGATAATCGCATCCTACCCAGATACTGGTAGTATAATATCTGGTAAAACCACAGAACCATCCATCTTTATGGTCATTGGTTGTTCCTGTCTTACCCGCACAAGGCATATTCTTTAATTTGAGTGAACGTCCGGTTCCGCTTTCCATAACCGTCGTCAGCATATCCGTCATCGTTCGTGCCGCATCCTGCTTATACACAGATACTTCCGTCATGGAAGAGGTGTACACTACGTTCTCATCCGAATCGATAATCGACTTAATACAGGTTGGCTTCCGATACATACCGTCATTCTCAATGGCAGCATATGCAGATGCCATCTCAACCGGTGACACACCTTTTGTAAAACCGCCGAGGGATGTTGCCTGCGTATAATCATTCTCATCGATTGCAGTAAAATTCATGTTTTTCAGATACTGCAGTCCCACTTCCGGTGTCAGTTCTTCATATAGCTGCCATGCAACGGTATTCAAAGAATGTGCAACCGCATATCTTAACGGAACTTTTCCCGCATATGTATTGGTTGCGTTTGACGGACCGTCTTTAAATTTATGGTCATTTACCACCGTCTCCGGCGTATATCCACGCTCCAGTTGCGGCGTATACACAATCAACGGCTTAATGGAACTTCCCGGCTGTCTGTGACTTTGATAAGCACGGTTTAACGTGTAGGTGGTAAAATCCTGGTCACGTCCACCCACAATTGCCACAATGTATCCCGTCTCGTTATCAATGCAGACACCTGCCCCCTGCATCTTGTATGTCCCCTCATCATTCTTCTTCGTAAATCCGGCCAGCGCATCATCTACAGACTTTTGCAACGCCTTCTGCTTATCCATATCGATGCTGGTATATATCTTGTAACCGCCAGAATACAGCTTCTTCTGACATACACTGTACAGCTCATTATACTCGTTCTCGTAAGCTTCCTGCTCCTCATCCGTATCAAAATAATACTGGAATGTGAAACCTTCCTGCTCCATCAGCGCCAGAGTTGCACAATAATATGTGTAAGTATCCACATAGTTATTAATCTTCTCTTTTGCCGTCTCCTTCGGGCGATCCAGCTTAATCTCTTCCTTCACGGCCTTATAATACTCTTCCTCGGAAAGCTTGCCGTCATTATACATATTTTCAAGGATCAGATTACGCCTGGTTATCGTATGATCCGGATTCGTAACCGGATCGTAATAGGTCGGGCTGTTCGGTATTGCACACAGATATGCAATCTGTGAGATATCAAGCTCATTCAGTTCACAGTTAAAATAACCGTGCGCCGCTGCATCCACTCCATAATATCCGTTTGAAAAATAGATATTATTCAGATAGAACTCCAATATCTTCGCCTTGCTGTACCGCTTCTCCAGCTCCATTGCCAAAAACATCTGTTTTACTTTATACTGCCAGGTCTTATTTGGCTCCATATACATCAGTTTGGCAAGCTGCATGGTAATCGTACTGGCTCCCTGCGTTACCTTTCCGTCGTTCTTGTTCAGCACCTTTGCCTCGACCGCCGCCTTCGCCGCTCTAAGAACCGCTTTGAAATCTACCCCGCTATGACGATAAAATTTCTTGTCCTCAATACTGATGATTGCCGTGACAAAATCACTCGGGATATCCTCATACTTTACGTACTGGGCGTCTTTCGTTCCCTTCCTCTCGGAAATCAGATTCCCATCCGCATCATAGACAAAGCAGGTCTGGGACGGAATAAAAAACGACTCATCCGTATCCGCTACTTCCTGAACAGCCTCTCTCTTAAGCTGCTGAACTTCATCCGCATATCCGCCAAAATAATAATATCCAAAGCCTGCAAGAACAACCAGCATCAGAACAATCTGCAGTTTAATAAAAAACCAGAATACGCGATGCTGCTTTTTCTTCTTTTTCTTCTTACTTTTACTGTTTGCCATATGCTCTCCTTATTACTCGTCCTTTGTATTTTATCTCTTTTACAGCATATATGCAAACATTGTTTTTCCGTAACTGTTTGTCCTAAATAAAAGTAAATTCACATCCTTAAGAAATTTACTTTTTATCCCCTGCTGCAATCAGGTCCTTCACCACTTCCCCGGCAATAATCAGTCCCACTACAGACGGCACAAACGCATTGCTTCCCGGAATCTGACGACGTTGTGTACATTTGCGTACCGCTCCCGGTGGGCAAATACAGTGTGACTTGCAACTGATTGCCATATCATCTATCGGTACCAACGGCTTTTCCTTTGAATAAACCACCTTTAATTTCCTAATCCCGCGCTTTTTCAAGTCCCTGCGCATCACCTTTGCGAGCGGGCAGACCGAAGTTTTATAAATATCTGCCACCTCAAATGCAGTCGGATCCATTTTATTTCCGGCTCCCATGGAACTGATAATTGGCGTATGAAGCTTTTGGGCCTGTTCTACCAACTGAATCTTTCCGCTTACCGTATCAATGGCATCTATCACATAATCATATTCGGAAAAATCAAACTGGTCTGCGGTGTCCGGCAGATAAAAGGTCTTATAAGTATTTACCTGTGCGTCCGGATTGATATCCAGAATCCGTTCCTTCGCCACATCTACCTTATACTTTCCGACTGTTTTTCTGGTGGCAATAATCTGCCGGTTGATATTGGTCAGACATACTTTGTCATCATCAATCAGATCCAATGTTCCTACACCACTGCGTGCCAGAGCTTCTACTGCATAACCACCGACACCGCCAATCCCAAATATCGCTACCCTGGCATTTGCCAGCCGCTCCATTCCCTCTTTTCCGATTAATAACTCTGTTCGTGAAAATTGATTTAACATTATTTCTCCAATCAAACTGTGTTCTATGGTATCTTCTGCATTATATCATATACGCAAAAAAACAGACATACTTTTTCATATGTCTGTTTTTCATTCCCTACTGTTCCATATTTTTTCCAAGAAAATTAGATGCCGCAATTGCCAGCGTCTTTAATACTTCCAGCTTTTCCGGCTCCCCGCTCTTTTCCACCATAATTACGGAGCCCTGACAATCCCCATTACAGATAATGCTCGAAACCACAGCGCCCTTGCGATCCGTAATGCAATCTTTCTCCACTATCGGCAGTTCCTCGTCCGCCTTTTTGGTCAGATACGTTCCCCTTTGCTCTATCAGAGCTTCCACTTCACTGCTTAAATGCTCGCCTTCCACTTCTTTGCGCCCGGTACCTGCCGCCGCAATAATATAATCCCTGTCACTGATGCACACCAACGCTTCTACCGTCTGCGCCAGCGCCTGTGCATAGCAGGCGGCAAACTCCCCAAGTTCCCCAATCGGTGAATACTTTTTGAGCATGATCTCCCCCTCCCGATTCGTAAAAATCTCCAAGGGATCTCCCTCTCTGATCCGGAGGGTTCTTCGTATTTCTTTTGGTACCACGATTCTTCCCAGATCATCTATGCGTCGTACAATTCCTGTCGCCTTCATATATAAAAAATCCTCCATTTACAATTTTTAGCTGTTCGAAGCTAGTATTTGTAAATGAAGGGTTTTTATTCAATCTATTATTTAACTGTTTCCACTTTAATTACATTGGTGTTGCCAACCTGCCCGTTCACAAGTCCACCAGTCAATACAACTGTCTCTCCTGCCTTCAGCTTAAAAATATCTTTTGCTTCATTCATGGCATGGTAGAACATCACTTCCATGGAGCTGAATTCCTCACACAGAACCGGTGTCACACCCCAGCTTAAGTTCAGCTTTCTCCATACCTTTTCGGAGGTTGTCATTCCGATGATATCTACCGGACAGCGAAAACGGCTGACCATGCGGGCTGTTGTTCCGCTTAAGGTGCTTACAACAATACACTTTGCCTGCACATCAATCGCCATTGCGCAAGTGGAGTGGGAAATGGCATCCAGAATACTGTTAATCTCAAATTCCGAATTCTGAAAACGCTTTGTATACTTAATCTGCGACTCCGTATACTCTGCAATCTCTGCCATGTTGCGCACTGCGTCCACCGGATACTTTCCTGCTGCGGATTCTCCGGAAAGCATAATGGCAGATGAACCGTCGTATACGGCATTTGCCACATCCGAAAGCTCTGCACGCGTCGGACGCGGATTGTGAATCATGGATTCCAGCATCTCCGTCGCTGTGATTACCCGTGTGCCAAGCATACGGCACTTGTTGATCAGGTACTTCTGGATTGCCGGCACTTCCATCCCTGGAATTTCCACGCCCAGATCTCCTCGGGCAATCATGATTCCATTGGCAATCTCACAGATTTCTTCAACGTTGTCCACTCCTGCCCGATTCTCAATCTTTGCAATGATATCAATATCCTGTCCACCATTGTCATCCAAAAACTTGCGGACATCTTCCACATCCTGCTTCGTCGAAACAAAGGATGCTGCCACAAAATCCACATCATTTTTGATTCCAAACAGTAAGTCCTGCTTATCCTGCTCGCTCAGGTACTCATGTGTCATAACTTTATTCGGGAAGTTCATGCTCTTGCGGTTAGACAGTTCTCCTCCTGCAATAACCTTGCAGACCGCATTCGGCGCTTTTAATTTCACAACCTCCAGAATAATCAATCCGTTATTTACAAGAACTCTGTCTCCGACACGCAATTCTTCAATCAGGTTTTTGTAATTTACTGCCACTCTCTCCTGATTTCCTACGATATCTTCCGTGGTTAAAGTAAACGTGTCGCCTTCCTTCAGGGTAATCTTACCATCTTCAAAGGTTTTGATACGATATTCCGGTCCTTTGGTGTCCAACATAATGGCAATTGGAAGATTCATTTTCTTTCGTACTTTTTTGATTAAATCGATTTTCTTCTGATGCTCCTCGGCTCCTCCGTGAGAAAAATTCAAGCGTGCAACATCCATGCCGGCCTGAAACATTTGTGTCAGCACTTCCTCGTTTTCGCTTGCGGGCCCAATCGTGCAAATAATTTTAGTTTTTCTCATTTTGCTCTCCTTATATGCGTCATACTAATCCATTTTCCAACTATTCTTACCATTTTCCTTCACATCGTACAGGACGGCATCTGCGTCCTTTAACAGAGTCTCCAATGGCAGTTTTCTCTGTCGGTACACCGCACCAAGGCTGATAGACAGGTCTTTCTCCTTCCCCTGGTACTCCAATTTACACTTCATCTCCTGTACCAGTTTCTCGAAAAGACTTTCCACCTTTTCCCTTGACATATCATAAGTACAAATCACAAATTCATCGCCGCCGAATCGTCCATATATCACCTTCCCTTTAAATATATTACGAATTTTACCCGCCAGACATTTCAGGGCTTCATCTCCTCCCGCATGTCCAAGGGTATCGTTTACCTGCTTAAAATTATCTATATCAAGCACTGCATATGCAATCGATTCTTTCGGCTCAATTTTTTCGAATTCTTTTGAAAACCGCTTTCTGTTATACAACCCCGTCAATGGATCTTTCTGCGCACGATCCAGCATCCGCTGCTGATCTTCTATCTCTTTTTGAATGTTGACAAGTTTTCCAATCACATGTGGCTTTTTCTCTCCCTCATTCTCCAATGAGTGCACAACCAGCCGATACCATTCCGAAACGCCATCCTCCTGCTCCATCTGAAATGGCTTCGACTCGTTTTCCTGATTTTCCATCATCTCCTTGAATCGCTCAATCAACTCATTCAGCCACGGATACTCTTTCCTGTACAATGCCATATCTATCTGGCGGGCAACATGAAACCGCTCTGCCGCCTTTCCGTCCAGGCGCAAAATCCTACTGTTATCATCATACTCAAAAATATATTCGTCCGTCAACGTCGCCAATATTTCATACCGCTTAACATCCACGGCATGTGTTCTGGCACTGAGCCACTTCTGACGCAGCACAATAAACCATGTCAGGACAATAAGAGCAATAATAAACAGGATTACGCCTACCACCAGCATAGGCCGCGCTCGGATAAACTGCGTTACCGTAATCTCTTTCGGCGGAGGATCCAGATTGTCCATCAGCATCACCTGTATCTGACTTTGTCCGATTCCATACAGACACTTATTACTGATGGACAGCATTCTTGTATCCGTTCCACCGTAAAAACCAAATGCCATGCTTCCCTGATCCGACATCGGAATTATGGTTGCATGTTCACACTCCAGCGCTTTCAGATAGTAATCCGCACTGTAAAAATTCCCCAAAACATAATCTGCCTCTCCCGCATCCACTGCTTTTATCGCAGACGGAAAAGTTTTTCTTCGAACCGCTTTTCCTTCCGGTTTCTCCAGATCTCCTTCCACATACGCCGGTTTTTTCCCGCTGAGATCCTCCACTTCGACGGTATCATTCTTAACAATGACCTTCATGTAATCCATGTAGCTTTTGGAAAAATAAACTCCACCGTTACCATAACTGTCCGGATCCACACCCGCCGCCATCTGAATATCCCCGTTTTCCAGTGCTTCCATGAGTTTTGTCTGACTGTCAAATCCAACATACTCGAATTTGATATCAACCATCGCACTCATCTGATCCAGCAATTCTCTGGAAAGACCGCAAAATTCCTCATCTTTTTCATACTGAAAAGGTGCAAGGTTTTTTAAGTAGCCAACTTTCACAAAATCCTGAGAGTTTATATATTCTTTCTCCGTCAGTGAGAGTTCCAGCTCATATTGTTTCGGCAGTCTGCTGCCAATCACATTGTCCTCTGCACTGTCCTTAAGTTCATCTTCCATGTCCGCCGGACGTGCTGCTTCCCATCTGGTATTCCAGTCCTCCATAATCTCATCAAAATTTTCATCGGAATACCCTGCGGCGGCATCAATGACACGAACCGCCTGTGCATAATCCTCCAGATTCAGG
Organism: Lachnospiraceae bacterium; assembly: GCA_029227035.1. GTDB lineage: Bacteria > Bacillota > Clostridia > Lachnospirales > Lachnospiraceae > Roseburia. The sequence goes on along the minus strand of JAQXZD010000056.1, from coordinate 15,132 downwards.
TTCTGTGACAAAGCTGCCTTCCGTTGTGCATTTTTTGTCGTTGCCTGCTTGTTCATCGCAAGCTCAACATTGTCCAGCTCCTCATATATGTCCGGATACGGATCCGTCTTAAGAATGGACAGATTCTGTTGATCCAATGCGTAACCGGATTCATCCAGCATAAAGTTAATATATGCTCTCGCCGCCTCTTTATGCTCGCTTTTTGCATTGATTGCATAGCAGTAATCCGTGGATATGGTCATATACTGCTTGCCGTTCACCGTATTCGGAAATGGCATGAATCCAATATTATCTCCATTGTCCCCGGCTTCCTCAAACTGCTGAATCGCCCATGAGCCAATTGCCGTACAGCCAATTTCGCCTTCATTCAACATCCCCTTGGACTTTTCCCAGTCATCCGTCTTCAGGTCTCCCTCACTCAAATGCTGGTTCACAATATCGTATAATAATTTATACACCTGATAGTGGTAAGAACCTGTCGAAAAAGGATTCTTATCATATAAAAATCCATTATTCCGATAATCCGGATCTCCTGTCATCTCCAAATACGTGAAGGTCTCCCAGAACTGCAGGGGCCATCCGGCTGAATAATTGAGATAAAAAGGAACGGCATCCGTCCGATTTTTGATTCTGTACAGATCCTGCATAAAATCATCCATGGACTTCGGTGTCTCTGTAATTCCTGCCTTATTAAACACTTCCTTGTTATACAGGATTCCTACCAGATAAGCAGAGGACGGAATGCCATATACATCATCTTCAATGTACTTGCTTCCCTCCATATAATAATACTTATCTGCCAGTTCCTCATAATTTCCCAGCTTTTCAAACCTCTGCGAATACTCGTCAGTGGTTATGCATCCCGGCACAAACAGAACATCACCCAAATCATCCTCTGCAGCTTTTTCTTTCATATCCGTCTCATAATCCGAGTAATAGCAGTATTTCACACAGATGTCCGGATATTTCTTCTCAAAAGCCTCCAGGTATGGCTCCATGGTCTCCTTGCCGATATTGGACATAACCGTAATCTTCTCTTTTGGCGCCGCATCAACCGTTTTTGCCTCCAGACAGGGAATGCATAGCAGAACTGCCAATATCAGTGCCTGTATTCTTCTAATAATCCGCCGCTTATATCCTCTCATTCACAATTGCCTCTGCCAGTTGTTCCATTGCCGGTAGATCAGTGTCCTTCATCGTAGATTTAATTGTTACCATCGGCTCAAGAATGGTTACATTTTTCATGGTTTCAAGAATTGCCTTCATACTTCTGCCTGCAGTCGGTCCCCACGAACCATTTTCAATCATTCCCACCTTACGATTCTGGTATGCTTTTGACTGCAGATGGTGCAAAAAGTCCTGCATGCACGGGAATACTCCACCGTCATAACTTGCAGCAGCCAATACCATCCGGTCATAGCGGAATGCATCCTCGACAACCTCTGCCATATCTGCACGCGACAAATCGCTGACAACTACTTTTTCCTCGCCTTTTTCCCGAAGCATCTCGGCAAACTTCTCCGCTGCCTTTGCCGTATTTCCGTGAATGGATGCATATGCGACCAGCACGCCCGTATTCTCCGGCTTGTAGCTACTCCATGTATCGTACAAATCAATGTAATATCCCAAATTCTCTTTCAAAATCGGACCATGCAACGGACAGATGGTCTGAATGTCCAATGTCGCTGCCTTTTTCAAAAGTGCCTGAACCGGAGCTCCGTACTTACCGACAATATTGAAATAATATCTTCTCGCCTCACATGCCCAGCCTTCATCGTCCTCAGCATCCATTGCCCCGAACTTTCCGAATCCGTCTGCAGAGAAAAGAATCTTCTCGCTGCTTTCGTAAGTCACCATTACCTCCGGCCAATGTACCATCGGTGCCATATAAAAATGCAGGGTATGAGCTCCAAGTGAGAGCGTTTCTCCCTCTGCCACGGTGATCAGCTCTCTGTCTGCATCAACTTCAAAAAACTGCGGCAGCATCTGAAATGTCTTGGCATTTCCCACAAGTGCAGCTTCCGGATACAGTTCCATAAATCTTGCAATACTTCCCGCATGATCCGGCTCCAGATGGGAAATCACCAGATAATCCACCTTACGGTCTCCCAGTGCTGCCTTCAGGTTCTGCTCCCACTCATCCATTCCGCGTGCATCCACCGTATCCATCAATGCCACCTTCTCATCCAGAATCAGATAAGAATTGTAAGTAACTCCGTCCGGAACCACATACTGGCTCTCAAACAAATCGATTGTTTTATCATCAACTCCTATGTACTTCACTGCATCTGAAATTGTAACGTTCATATTTTCCTCCTAACCCAACTCATCTAGTTTGTCGTTTTCAAGTTCTCTCTCCAAATCTTCCGGTGACATATACAATCGGAAAATTCTCTCTAATATCAGGTCAAACAGCAAAAATGCTGCTGCCGGCACAAGTATCAGCAATATCGGTATCAGCCAGATAAGGAAGCATGAAATAAGGCTGATAAGCAAAATCAAAAGCGACCACGGAAGATGACGTATTTCCAAAAGAACCGCATTCTTCAGGGTTGCCTTTACCGTATTCTCAAATCTTGCAACATAAGCCATCAAATAAATGCCCCACATTACCGCAAATAAGATAACCACTATGAAAAAGTAAAAAAACATGCCCAGTGAACTTCCTGTCTGAAGAACCTGGCGTGTAATAAGCAGATCCATAACCAGAACCACCATAACTACCAGCCAGACAAGATAGGAAAGAATCGACTGTTTAAAGTTGTCTTTAAATGCCGTAAAAAATGTGCGCGTCGTATATCCTCTGTTTCCGCGAATGGACTTGTGCACTGTGTAATACAGCGCAGTACAGGAAGTTCCGATTGTCACAATCGGAATACAACAAAGTACCCACAAAATACTAAGCCAGGCACAATCTACGATCTTTCCCAGTCCGTTTATGAATTTGTTATCAAAATTAAATTTCATGTCTTATCCCTCCAGCTTTTTCAGAATTTCCCTGCAGATTTCATCTCTTGTCTTCCCATCCGTAGCAATGGTAAGATCCGCTGCCTCTTCGTAAAGCGCTCTTCGTTTTTCCATCAGTCCGGCAATGTATTCAACGTTCATGTGTCCATTTAAAATCGGACGATCCGTACTGTTCTTCACACGTTCGTAAACCGTCTCCGGTGTTGCCGTAAGAAATACGATTTTGCCGCTGCTTTTCATGTTCTGTACGTTCTCTTTCCGCACGACAACTCCACCGCCACAGGAGACAACCATACCTCTTTTCTTTCCCAAATCTTCCACCAGACGGCTCTCTATGTCGCGGAAATGATCTTCTCCGTACTTTTCAAAAATTTCATTGATGGACATTCCCTGTTCCTCGACAATCCGTTCATCCATCTCAACCAGGGAACATCCCTGCTCCCGGACAAGTGTGCGGGCAATTGTGCTCTTGCCTGCCCCCATAAATCCTATCAGATAAATATTGTAATCTACTGTCTTTTTCATGAGTAGAACTTCTCCTTCACTTCCTCTACCGGCATCTCCTGACCTGTAAACAGGCGGAACGCTGCAACGCCCTGCCACAACAACATTCCTTTTCCACCAATGCAGGTACAGCCTTTCTCCTTTGCTTCGCGAAGAAGTCTCGTCTCCACCGGATTGTATACCGCATCACACACCACCAGTCCAGGGCGGAATGCGCTCACATCCTTAACGACACTCTGATCGTCCATCGGCTTCATGCCGACAATCGTTGCATTGGCAAAGATATCGCTTTCGGCAATCTCCTGTGTCATTTTCTCCGTATCCGCAATATCATACACATTTACCGTAATCCCCGGAACTGCTGCACGAATTTTATCCGCTGTGGCAAGTGTCCTCTCAAAAAATGCATCTTTGATATTAAAAATTGTAATCTCCCGCGCACCATCCAGCGCACACTGTACCTGAATTGCCGTAGCCGCGCCGCCGCCGCCCGCAACAACAATCTTCTTACCCTGTATGTCAATTCCGTGATCCTTCAGGTTGTGAACAAAGCCCTCACCGTCTGTGATGTAACCCTTCAGTTTTCCATCCTCATTGACAATGGTGTTGACCGCACCGATAATCTGCGCCGCCGGTGACAGCTCGTCCATATATTTTGCTGCCTCCGTCTTATCCGGCATCGTGACATTGCCTCCCCGCATATGAAACAGACGCATCGCATCAACCGCCTGCTTTACCTCATTCTCCTTAATGTCAAAGGCTACATATGCATAGTCAAGTCCCAGCCTTTCAAAACTGTAATTATACATCGCCGGCGAACCCGAATGTCCCACCGGTGAACCGATCAATGCCAATAAACCGGTTGTTCCCGATATTCTTTTCTCCAAATCTGACACGCTCCTTCCTTTCTTTTCTCCTCTCGTCAGTATAGCATGAAATCTATATAAGATACAATAGTTCTAACGGCGTATGAATTAGGAACTTTGCACCATGTGACCGCAGAAACGGTACCTCCCGAAATCCCCAGGTCACCGAGAAACATGGCAGTCCCGCATTCCGTGCTGTGGCAATATCCACTTCCGAATCTCCGACGTACACAGCCTCCTTTGAATCTGCTCCCATCTCCCGCAGCGCCTTGTATACCATATCCGGCTCCGGCTTTCTGGCAACCCCTTCCATCTCTCCGATTGCCGCTGCCATATACTTCCCGAAAAACCGCTCATTCAGTTCTTTTACCGCCGGATCAAATTTATTGGAAACAATCGCCATCTTAACTCCGCGCGTCTGCAACTCCCGCAACAGATATTCCACCTGCGGATACAATCTGGTATTGTCCAGACAGTGCTCTTTGTAATATTCCTTAAAATATGCAAACGCTTCCTCAAATCTCGGATTGTTTTCCCCATCCTTAACGGCACGAAGCATCAGCTTCCTGACTCCGTTTCCCACATACTGGCGCACCTGCTCCAGCGTGCAGGTCGGCATATCCGTTGCCTCCAACGCCGCATTGACAGCATTTTTCAAATCTTCAAGGGTATCCAGAAGTGTTCCGTCCAGATCAAAGATGACCGATTTCTCCTTCTCGTCCTTTTTCCGGTACAATTTCTGAAATCTCTCTTCCCGCATCACACGGATTCCACTCTTTCCATCCGGATCCTGGAGCAGATAGTCTCCCACTCTTCCCAGTGTATACTGCTGCTCCGGATCTTCTTTCCGAAACAGTTTTACTTTACGGGAAAGTTTTTGCGCAAGCACCGTCTTAATTCCGTTTGGAACGCACACCCGAACCTTACTCATAGGTGAAATAATCTCCCCCGTCCTCTTATTTCGGATAGTAGGTTCATATTCCGCATCATGCAAAGTATACTGCCACTCCTCATATACACGGTACTGACGCTCGAATTTGTCCCGGTCCACAAAGTGTATTTCGCCTTTCGGACCGATTGTCATCACATCCTCCGTCCTCAGTGTCCTGTCAAAGTCTCCCTGCAGAGTACGGACAGAAATCTCCGTTCCCTCCGGATAAAATTCGGTTGCCCGGACATACCCCCACGGAACCGGTCGGCTGCAATAATGCTCTGCATTCTCTTCATTCAGCTCATATTCATCTGCATACAGGATATCCGTATTCTCCATGTATTCACTGAAACGGTCACTCAGCACTGCCTTGATACCGGAAGCCGCCGGTTGCTCTCTTTTTCCATTGGCATCCAGCTCCATTCTCGGCTTAAAATGATTTGTCTCACACAACTGCAGATATTCCGTTGTCAAAAGCTCCATCTGTATCAGGCCGCCGGCTTTTGTAACATGCCCGCCGCCGGCTCCGATTCCTTTGCAGAGCTCTGCCGCCAGCTCATTTGCCTTCACTTCCTTGATACAGCTTCTCACAGAAATTTTTACTCCGTTCGGCTGTTCATTGAAAACAATGCAGACATCTATCGCGTCCACTTCCAACACCAGATCACTGATGATGCCAAGGATATTCGAATCGCAAGGTGCCACCTTTACAATCGCCGCCCGGTACTCCTCCATATAATCATTATGCAGAAGCGCTGCACCCGCCACCTCCAGATCCTCCAGAGTCATATTCGCATTCCGGTATTTGCGTATCAGCACGGAATCAAACTTTGCCTCATCACGCAAATCCCTGTCCAACGGATGCGCAATCTCCGCAAAGCCGCTTGTATCCGTATACAGGCCGTAATAAAGTGCCGTCGAAAGCTTTTTGTCATGTTCCACATCATACCCGACATCTTTGAGCATTTTCCACACCAGTGTCGAGCATGCGCCCAGATTGCTCCTGACCTCTGCCAGTCTCGGAAGTTCTGTATTGACCCGGTGGTGGTCGATAACCGCGATATTTTCTGCCGGAAAAACAGCCGAATTACCACCCTTATACTGGCAATCCACCATCACCAGAAGTTCCGGTCGGTTCACCGTGTCCACATGTTCAATCGGAATCTGAAGATCCTCTATCACCATAAGCAGATTCGCCTTACGAATGATGTTATTCCCCCCATAAATCAGGGAAGGTTTCTTCCCATTTGCCACCAAATACAGATATACCGCATACCCACTGGCCAGCGCATCGGCATCCGGATTATCATGGCACTGTATCATAATATCTTCATATTCCAGTAAATCCCGTAATTCCACCGCTTTTCCTTTCTGTTCTTCAACACCCAATTGTGCTATTTCTTAATACTATATGGAAAGAATACATCACTCCGGTTCTTCCTGTCAAACATAGAGTTGTACTGAAGCATATGGTAACGGTTAATCCATTCTGCTTCCTCCCCCTCTGCCTCATCAATATGCAGATAACAGCCCTTTTGTTTCGAATAGTAACCTCTGGAATTGATTGCCGGTACTGTTTCCATCATTTCAGCCAGAAACTTATTGTATTCCGGAAGCTGGATTCCCGCCCGCTCAAGCATCAGCGTTGACAGGAAATTCAGGCTTGTAATATCCACCTTCTCCTCCGGAGTATCGTAATTCGTCCAGATAAAGAACGGAACTGTATATAATTGTTCCAGTTCATCCTCTGTCAGCCCCGATAATCCTTTTCCGTTGAGAATCGGATAGAAATTACTGTTTAAACTTGGCTGGTGATCTCCAAAAAACACAATTTCCACCGGCTCATCCACCTCTGAAAAATACGTAATCAGATTCTTTACCGCCTCATCACTTTCATGCACCAGTGACAGATACTGATTGGCGTCCGTATAGGACCGCCCGATCTTGTAATATCTTTCTTCAAAATTATCGTAGGTCTCGGTATATCCGCCATGATTCTGCATGGTAATTCCCATCAGATACAGCTTCTCATTCCGTTTACGGTTCTCATATCTTTCAATGATTTTATCATACAATTCCTGGTCGGTAATATATTCACGCAAAACTTTTGTCTGATCAAAATAATCAATAAAGTACATCTCATCATATCCGATATCCGGATACACCTGACTCCTGCTCCAACCGGTATCATAATAGGGATGCATCGCCACGCAGGTATACCCCAGCTCCTTAAGATTTGACACAACGGACGCCGGTGTATCATTGATATACTGCTGATAGACAACCGATCCCTCCGGCAAAAATGCCATGGAATTGCCGGTCATAAATTCCCACTCGGAATTCGGTGTCTTCGCTCCGAATACGGAGGATAAAGCGTAACCTTTTGTGACATTTTCTTCCATGGAATCCAAAAACGGCGTAAGTGGAAGATTTGTGTTCAATTCACCAAGAACACTCAGATCTGCAAAAGACTCATTCATAATCACAATGATGGTCGGATCCTCCACATCTGCCTTGGAATAATCCTTATTGTCTTCTTTGTACTGCTTCTCCAGACCTGCAATTGCTTCCTCCGAATAGCCCTTCGGTGCAGAGATAAAACTGTCACGAATTCCCAGTATATAATTCAGAATATAGCCGTTCCGGTAAGTTCCCTTCTGCTCCCAAGTCTCTGTATTCACATCATAGACGTTGATTGCAACTATGATTCCCAACAGTCCCGCCGTCAGAACCGAAACCAGACGCATCGTCCATTTCTTTTCAAACTTTACATGACATTTCCGAACAAAAGCAATAAACAACGCCGCCAGGAAAATCACATATGCTCCACGGCTGTTCAACTGCAGCTTATAATTTTCCGCAACGCTCAACCCCGTTCCAATGGAACGGATATCCGAAAATGCAAACTCATTTCCCCGGAACATATATACAAAATAATTGATAAAACCAAAGGACAAAAGCGTCACATGAGAAATAATACAGGTTAATCCACTGTTGTTGGTAAACAACTGTACCACCAGATAAAATACCAGACAGCAAAGCACATTTAAGAACAGCTTCATATCACTTGTCTTAACAAAATTTTCAGGTTCCAACAGCATATACTGAATGGAAAATGTGGTCAGACAGGCTCCTGCAATAAACAGAATCAGTGTCCACAGCCATGGAACCCGTTCATCCAGATCAATTTTCAGACTTTTTATCAGATAATACAAAAGACCATAAGCAATCAGTGCAGCGACATGAAAACCGATGGTAAAATACATGACAATCGCAAAAAAGACTGCAATTGCAGCTCTTATATTATTATTTTTATCATATTCCAATCCAATTTTAATCTCTAATTTCATTCCTTTACCATACAACAAAATTCCCGGCATGTAAACCGGGAATCCTGTATATTAGTCTTAATTTTCTTTTATTTTTTCTTAAAATTTGTGTAACCTTTAATTTGATGTGGATGAGCTTCCCACAACTTATCTGCGGTTCCTTTCCACTCTTCTGCATAAGCAACACATTTTCCGCAAAGATGTTCAACCGGCTCTGCCTCTTCCACATCCGTGGAGTGTGCTCCCGTCTCATGAACCATTCTCTGCAGAATCTCCGGATTTTCAAGCATCGGACATGGTCTTAACATATTGTCATTGAATGGCTGATTGTCTCTGTAAGCCATGAACAACGGCTGCTTCAAACATTCAAGCAAAGTCTTCTCACGAATGTTTGCTCCTGAATAATGAATAAATACACAAGGTTCCACATCTCCCTTTGGATTGATGTGGCAGTAGTTACGTCCTCCGGCAATACATCCTCCGACATACTCACCATCATTCTGGAAATCCATAACAAAGATTTCTTTTCCGCCCTCGAATCCGCGAACTTCACGCAGTCTGTGATAAATATACTCTCTCTGCTCCTTGGTCGGCATCAATTCCGGTGAAGCCTTCATTCCAACCGGCATCAGATGGAAATACCATGCAAAACGGGAACCGTGCTCAATCAGCAGGTCGAAGAATTCATCACTGGTAACCGCTTCCATATTCTTGCTGGTATAACATACACTGTTACCAAAAATTAATCCATTCTCATGAAGCAAATCCATTGCCTTGATTACTTTATTATATACACCATCTCCACGGCGGAAATCGTTTGCCTCCTCAAAGCCCTCCAAAGAAATGGAAAGTGAAAGATTTCCGACACGTTTCATTTCATCACAAAATGCCTGATCAACCAAAGTTCCGTTGGTATAACAGTGGAACGCACAATCATTATGCTTCTCGCAAAGCTTGATAATATCTGCCTTACGAACCAGCGGCTCTCCTCCGGTCATCATATAAAAATATACACCGATTTCCTTACCCTGTGTAACGATGCTGTCCATTTCCTCAAAAGTAAGGTTGAGCTTATGTCCATACTCTGCCGCCCAGCATCCGGTGCAATGAAGGTTACATGCACTGGTCGGATCCATCAGAATCAACCACGGAATATTGCAATCGTGTACCTCTCTCATCTTACGAATCTTCTTCGTTCCGGCAAATGCTGCCTGATATCCAAGATTCAATGCTGTCATCTTGGCAACATGCGGATCTGTCTCGTCAAGAAGGCGATCCACATAGCGCATCCATTTCTGATCCGGATTCTGAATCATCTTTTTCGCGCCTTCGTATGCTTCCGGTGTAAAATTATCACCCATGAATTTCTGTGCAAGATTTACGATATTGAGTAAGGCTTTCTCTCTATCCTTTTTCATGCTTTTTAATGTAGCATCAATTGCCACTGAAAATGCCTGTCTTTCTGCAGCCTCTTTTAAACTTGCCATTTCTCTTTCCTCCACTTTTCTCGTTTGACTTTATATTCAAGTATATTAAATTATTTGTCGAATAAACATATTCAATCACGAAACCATGTATATTTACAATATACATTTCCACTTATTTGTCTATTGTCGTTAATCTTTGATTAACGACCTATGATGTAGTTTTCAATACCACGTTTCATTATATCACTATCATAACCAAAGTCAACCTTTTTATGCCTTGCCGGTTTTACCCCGAATTACAGATTTCTCTTTGCTGTTGTGAATAATTCGGTTTTACTAATATTTTTATGCCTGCAATATTTACCTTATTCACAGGTTATACTATAATTATTGAAAAAGGTAACTGTTCAGTACCCATACAGTTACGAGGAAAGTTCAAAATAGATAGTCACAACTAATAGGAGAGGTATACTTATGCCCGGATTTACTACACATTATCTGTTTGGCGTAGATGCTTTTCACAGCATTGCCAATCAAAATATACGAGAAAACCTGAGACGGAACCACAGTGCATTTACCCTTGGTCTCCAGGGACCTGATCTGTTTTTCTATTATCTTCCGTCTTACCTGATGCATCATGAAAATATCGGAGCTCTTGCCCACCGCAAAGATACCGGCCTGTTTTTTTCCAATCTTCTGGAAAGCCGTAATCTTTTTCTCCGGAAAAAGCATTCACTTGGCATCGCAGATGCATATATCAGCGGTTTTATCGGGCATTATACACTGGACTGCGCCATTCACCCGTATGTATACGCTTTCACAGGGTATACTCCGCAGAATCCACCTTCTAATATCCAATACTTCGGACAACATGCATATTTTGAAACAGAAATTGACAACGAACTTCTGCGTCTCAAAAAACACATGTATCCATCCCAGTTTCACCAGAATGCAACGATTCATCTGAGCCCTCTGCAGCGCAAGGTCATTGTCCAGATGCTGGTATATGCTTACCGCAATACTTATCCGGATATCCTTGCCAGCGAAGTTCTGCTTGGCGGTGCTCCGTTTTGGATGAAGCGGGGAACACAGCTTTTAAATGATCCGTCCGGTCAAAAAAAGGTACTGGCGCGTCTGATTGAGAAAATTTTTCTCGGAAAACCATTCCTCTCACCCATGGTTGCAAGCGATCATTATCGTTTCATTCAGGATCCTTTGAATAGGACGCACCGCACCTGGGTACACCCATGGACAGGACAGGCTTCTTCTGCCTCTTTCCGTGAACTGTACCGCAAAGCGCTGCATCATTACCTGAAACGCCTTCGTTCTTATTATCATATAATAGGAAAGTCAGGCTCTGCCGACTTGAATAATTTCCTGAAAGAATACGGAAACCGCTCATTTCTGAGCGGTCTCTCCTGCGGCTAATCTACAGCCTGATTCCTATTCCTTTACTTCTGTTTGCATTATGCTGACGGATTCTCACGCATGTAATCCTTAATCTGTTCCAACACAATGTTCATAAGGCGGGTTCGCGCTTCAACGCTTGCCCAGCCTATGTGCGGAGTAATCAAAAGCTTGGTGCTGTCCTTTATGGTTCTTAACGGATTTTTCGGACTCATTGGTTCCACTGTCAATACATCCAATCCCGCTGCCGCAATTTCGCCCTTATTCAAAGCGTCTGCCAGATCCTGCTCCACAACAATCGGTCCTCTCCCCAAATTCAGAAAGATTGCCGATTTCTTCATTTTGGAAAAGGCATCCTTGTTCATCAATCCCTTTGTGTTCTCATCAAGAGGCGCATGCACCGATACGATATCCGACCGTCTCAGCAGTTCATTCCACTCCACCCGCTCATAACCCGGCTGTGAATTTCTTCCGGATGTAGAATAATAGATAACTTTACAGCCGAATGCTTTTGCAATATCTGCCACACGCCTTCCGATATTTCCAAGTCCTATAATTCCGTAAGTCATCCCGTTTAATTCATGAAACGGCTTGGCAAAATGCGAGAACATAATATCTCCGACGTACTTTTCAGACTTTACATATTCGTCATAATACGGAAGTTTTTCCAACAGGTAAAACAGCATGGCAAAGGTATGCTGTGTCACAATTTCCGTGGAATAGCCTGCAACGTTGCGCCAGGCAATTCCCCGCTGTTTCAGATAATTCTTATCCAGATTATTGGTTCCGGTTGCAGTCACACAAATCAGCTTAAGGTGTTCCGCATCTCCCAGCGTCTGCTCATTCATCTCCACCTTATTTACGACAATCACGTCCGCTTCCTTTGCTCTCTCTCTGGCCTGCTGTGCCGTAGAAAAATCATACTCAATCACTTCGCCAAGTGATGCAAAACCGGACAAATCCATATCGTCTCCAATTGTTTTTGCATCAAGAAATACTATTTTCATCCCTTTTCTCCTTTCAACTCCCCGTCCGTTTTCTAACGAATATGTACTCTCAATTCTCTATCCCTCATCTGTCATAAAACGGTAAATCGTCTGTGAATCATAAGCTGCGCCGGCATCGGTCAATGGAGATACAAAGTTTGGCTCATTGACCGCATTTGGAAAGTATTGTGTCTCCAGACAAAAAGCATCTGCGTTATGATATATGATACCGTTCTTTCCCTGCTCTCCATCAAGATGATTTCCGGTATAAAGCTGCATCCCAACACAATCTGTCCACACTTCCATCCGAATTCCGGATTTGTCACTATGGGCAATGGCTGCCAGCTCCACTCCGTTCTGTTTCTTATCAATCACAAAATTATGATCATATCCACTTGTATATTTTAACTGCGCATCATCCGCCGCAATGTCCTTCCCTATCGGTTTTGGTTCCCTGAAATCAAACGGAGTTCCTGCTACTTCCGCAATCTCTCCCGTCGGAATCGCATGCGAATTTTCCACCGGCGTATAATGCGACGCCATAATCTGAAGGGTGTGATTCAAAGCGGTTCCCGAACCTGCTCCATTCAAATTAAAATACGCATGGTTTGTAAAATTAAACACCGTTTTTTTATCCGCAGTTGCATGATAGCGAATGCTGAGCTCCCCTTGCTCGGTTACCTCATAAGTAACCGATATCTGTGCATTTCCCGGAAATCCCTGCTGTAAATGCGCATCTTCAATCGCCAGAACAATCTTATTTTCTGTGTACTCCGTGACTTTCCACATCCTCCACGCTGTTCCCTGTGAACCGCTGTGCAACATGTTATCATTGTCATTTGCTTCCAAGGAATACTTTACTCCGTCAATCTCTATCTCCGCAAATGAAATTCGATTGCAGTTGCGCCCAACTACCGAACCAAAACAACTCATTTCTTTCTGATATCCCAATGCATTATCGTGCCCCAGTATAACATCTGTATCCTTCCCTTGTGCATCCTTTACGGTCAGTGACACCAAAGAGGCACCAAACTCCGTAACTTCTGCCTTCATTCCATTACTATTGCATATGGTATATAGATTCGCTTCCGTTCCATCTGCAATTTGTCCAAATGACTTCTTATTCATGTTGTCCTCCTCATGTATAGAACTCAGATACAATCAATATAATTTTAATTCTTTTCGCTAAAGTTGTAAAGGAAAATGCCGATAAGTATATTAAAATAATAAGTAACTGTTCACAAGGCAGCTCGAATAGTTAGTATAATATTTTACAGGAGGCAGTCTATGGCAAAAATATCATCCGGGCTTTACTTATCATCGGATTTTTTCTTAAATAATTTTTACAGCAACAACCGTAACGTAATTAAAAAGAACAACCGCAATGACTATTCCAAGTTGGAACTCTCATACGAGGACAGTCGGGCTCTTTCCAAAGCTGCCAAACGTCTTCCTCAGAACGATTACGGCAGCAAGGAAGAGGATACCAAGGACGACAACATTAACGATACAACTAAGGCATCCATTCAGGCTTTTGTCAGTGTTTACAACAATACTCTGGATTCCGGAAAAAGTTCCACTGACTATGATACCCAGCATTATATTAAGCGCCTGAGAACCATGACAAAAAATCATGCAGATGAGCTGGAAGATATCGGTATCACGATAGAAAAAGACGGTAAACTTACCGTCAATGAAGACCTTCTTAAGATTTCCGATAATTCAAAGGTTGAAAAGATTTTTTCTTCTGACAATGAATTTTCAAAACAGGTCATGAAATTCGCCAACAAATTGAATTTCGCCATACAGAATGATATATATTCGCAAATTAACGGCAAGGGATTGCACATTAACATCACCATGTAATGAATGTAAGAGGTAGATTTCGATTTACCTCTTATTTTTTTATAAACAAAAAAGATAACTACTACAACGCAGTAATTATCTTCTACAAATGCCTAGTTCCGGAATCGAACCAGAGACACGAGGATTTTCAGTCCTCTGCTCTACCAACTGAGCTAACTAGGCATAACATATTTTGTGATAGCATCACAAGAGTTGCGGGAATAGGATTTGAACCTATGACCTCCGGGTTATGAGCCCGGCGAGCTTCCAGACTGCTCCATCCCGCGATATTATATAATGTCTTCAATCTTTGATTGAAGACTCTGCAACATCTGCTTTACAAATGTTGTTAACATAATTATATGCAATTATTCAATAAATAATTACAATGGGCAGAGGTGGATTCGAACCACCGAAGCAAGTTGCAGCAGATTTACAGTCTGTCCCCTTTGGCCACTCGGGAATCTGCCCAAATATACATTTCAATATGAAATTGTATAAAAGCCGATGATCGGACTCGAACCGATAACCTGCTGATTACAAATCAGCTGCTCTGCCAATTGAGCCACATCGGCATATGAAAATGGGACCTATAGGGCTCGAACCTATGACCCTCTGCTTGTAAGGCAGATGCTCTCCCAGCTGAGCTAAGATCCCACATATTACCTATAGTGAGAATCAAGAACTTATCAATCATTGCTCACTACAACGACCCAGACGGGACTCGAACCCGTGACCTCCGCCGTGACAGGGCGGCGCTCTAACCAACTGAGCCACTAGGCCATAAAGGTTTGTACCTTCAAAACTTCATACATTGTCGTCAATCTTCGATTGATGACACAGCGACATTTGCTGTCACTGGATGATGGA
>JAQXZD010000055.1 GCA_029227035.1 Lachnospiraceae bacterium | reverse complement strand
AAGTATGTGAAAACTAAGGAACCGCCGTATACCGAACGGTACGTACGGTGGTGTGGGAGGTCGGTAGATAAAATAATTATCTACCTCCTACCCGATTCATTTATATAATTTGTATTTGTTCAGAATCCTACCCAACATTCGCATTTCCGCCCTCTCCACGAGTGCTTTCTCGTCCCTTCGGGACTAAAAATGCTCATATTGGGGGAGGTGACTCTATTCGAGCCACCTTACGAATAAGATAACCAGCTTCTTACATGCAAGCATGACAAAGCTGTCCATCTTATTCTCAGGGATTCTGAATAGTTTACCATGATTTTACATTGACAAGCGGGCTTGGAAAAGGTTACTATAAGAAGGATTAGATACCAGGAGGATAAAGAGTTGAAATTTACCGGAATAAAAACAGTTGGATTAGGAATTGCGATGGCGGCATTTCTTGCTTTTGTGCCGCAGCAGATACAGGCGGAGACTTTGACACAAAATGATGGTGTCATGGGACAAAGTATAGAGGATGAGACGGACTATCATGAAACAGTAACGTTTAATCCTGCGCTTGCGAGAAGTGCCGATTTTCCTGTCCTGTATGGGGCAGCAGCAACGGAGACGGAGTATTTTGATAATGCCTTTACTACAGAGGGCGATTATACGAGTGCGACCTATTATCATAGAGGAGAGTTTGAGAAGTATACTTTGATCAATGGTATTGATGTGTCCTGGTGGCAGGCAAAATCCAAAGCTTCAACAGATCCGTTATATCGTAAAGTAAGCGGACTGGATTGGGAAAAGATCCATAATGATGGAATTGATTTTGCCTTTGTCCGGGTTGCTTCCCGCGATACAAAGGATGGATCTCTGTATGAAGACACCTGTGCTGATTCCCATATTCAAAATGCGCTGGATAATGATATCAATGTCGGGCTGTATGTGTTTTCACAGGCGCTGACGGAAAAAGAAGCAATTGAAGAAGCAAACTATGTTCTGAATTTAAGAAAGAAATATGGCTGGGATGTCACCATGCCGATTATTATGGATCGCGAGGCCGGAAAAAATAAGAGACTGACGGCAGGAAGGTTGTCCAAAGCAAAGGAGACTGCTGTGTGCCAGGCGTTTGCGGATACGATTACGGATGCGGGATATAAACCGGGGGTATATGCGTCTGCAAGCTGGTTTATCAATTATATAGATATGAACAGTTTGCAGGAAAGCGGCTGTAAGCTTTGGCTGGCGAGATATAACAACTCAACAGATAAGAAGATTAACAGTACACTTACATATGAAAAGCTTTCCACCATTGATTATGAATTCTGGCAGTATTCGTCGGTTGCAAGAGTTGACGGATACTCGGGGAATCTTGATGTTAATTTCTGGTACAAGGATACGAGTAAAAAGACAACCGGACTTAAAATGACGGGAAGTACAGCTTCTTCTGTCAGCTTAAGCTGGAGCTCTGCGGGGGATGTGACCGGCTATCGCGTATACCGGTACGACAGTTCGCAGGATAAATTTGTTTATCTTGGAGCAACCAAGAAGAAAAGCTATACGGACAGTACGGCGAAAGCGGGAAAAACATACCAGTACAAGGTGAGAGGATATTGGACAATCGGTGGTACAAATTATTACGGAGGGTATTCCAATGTGCTTCAGGCGGTGACTCCGCCGTCCAAGGTTGGAGGAGTTGAGGTAACGGGAAGAAAGAGTACCTCTGTGAATCTTGGCTGGAATGCGGTATCGGGAGCCAGCGGTTACCGGATTTATCAGTATGACGAGGATGAAGAGGCGTTTGTAAAACTTAAGGATGTAAGCGCAGATACTACGGGCTATACGGTGAGCGGTCTGTACGGTGCAAAGGAGTACCGGTTCAAAGTGCGTGCTTACCGGACTGTGAATTCCACAAATTATTGGGGCAGCAGTTCTTCTGAACTTTCCTGTGTTACGAATCCGTCGAAGACGGGCGGACTTGCTCTGCAGTCGGATTCGTCCACGGCAATCAGTCTGGAGTGGAAAAAAGTGTCACGGGCAAGCGGATATCAGATATACCGTCTGAACCCGGATACGCAAAAGTATGAGAGGATAGCGACAATCAAGACAGGCAGTACCATTACCTATCAGGATACCGGACTGACTTCTGCGAAAGAGTATACATATAAGGTGCGTGCATATAAAAGCTATGATGGGGCAACCTATTATGGAAGCTGCTCGGACGTGACATCCATGATTACAAAGCCGGCAAAAGTCAGCACATTAAAGCTCAGCACCAAATCAAAATCCGTGACTCTTTCCTGGAACAAGGTGAGCCGGGCAACCGGATATCAGATTTATCGTCTGAATACCAAGACAGGCAAGTATGAAAAGGTGGCAACAGTGAAGGGAAGTGCGACACTTTCTTATAAGAACAGCGGACTGAAAACAGGAAGTACTTACACATACAAGGTGCGTGCGTACAAGACTTATAACGGAAAGACTTATTATGGAAGCTTTTCCGCAAGCCAGAAGATAAAGGCAAAATAAAGGGAGAATATGAGAAAGAAAAAGAATTGTCTATTGGGAATACTGTTGGTTTTGGCGATGGCTCTGACGATGCCGGGCATGACAACGGAAGCATATGCAGCCGGCACAAAAAGCGAACGGGATATTGTGATTGTGCTGGATCCGGGACATGGAGGAGCGGATGGCGGAGCTACACGGAGATGGAGCGGAAAAACCTATCAGGAGAAAAAACTGAATCTTTCCATTGCAAAGGCATGCAAGAAGAAACTGGAAAGCTATGCCGGAGTCAGGGTTTATCTTACCAGAAGCTCGGATCGTTATGTGGGATTGGGAAGCCGCGTGAGCTATGCGAAAGGAAAGAAAGCGGATATTTTTGTAAGTCTTCACAATAATGCATCCTTAAAGTCAAAAGATAACGGAGCCTGTGTGATTTATCCGAACAGCAGTTACAAAAAGACAGTGGGTAAAAATGGAAAAGATGCGGCACAGTGCATTCAGAATCAGTTGACGGGGCTGGGGTTGAAGAACAATGGAGTATATTACCGGAACACGGCGGTGGGAAGCAGGTACCCGGATCGTTCACGGGCGGATTACTATAAGGTGATCAAGGACTGCAAGCTTGCCGGGATTCCGGGGATTATCGTGGAGCATGCGTATGTCAGCAACTCCGGTGACTGTAAGAAATATTTAAAGACAGAGGATCAGCTTCGAATGCTTGGAGAAGCGGATGCACTTGGTCTGGCTGAGTATTTTGATCTGGTGGAGGATGTGACACCGGAACTGACGCAGGCTCAGGCGGGAGAAGACAAAGCGGTACAGCTTTGCTGGAATCCGTTGAATGAGATGGATGGATATAAGATATACCGCAGAGTCGCGGGTGAAAAAAAGTTTACCTGCATCGCGACGGTGACCGGAGATACCTCTTATTCGGATTTGACGGCGGAAGCCGGAGTTACATACGAATACTGTATTGGCGCATATCATACGGGGCGGACGGCAGTGAGTCTTACTTCGAAGTCCGGGATTCTGTCCGTGACTATGCCGGTACAGGAGGAGACAGGTGGGGATACCGAGGAGGCACAGCCGAAAGAAACACAAAATTTGTAATTTTATGATAAGTTGCAAAAATAGATAAAGGGACTCGAACTAATCATGGATACCACACAAGCAGGCCGCAGACCAGTTGCGCATTGCGCATCTGCCGCTGCTTTGCAGCTTTTGTCTGCGGCTGTGTGGTGGGGTGAACTTTATTCACCCAGCGATTAAAATCACAAATTCGGCTTACAAGCAAGCTTGACGCTCGAATTATAGATTTTAATCTCTTCCATGAATAGTTCGAGATATACAAAATGCACAAAAAGAATCCAAAGAAAACGGTTTCGTGAAAATAACAAAAGAAATAGCGAAAAAGTTATCCACATTTTCAGTGCCGAAAATGCTTGAAAAATGACTTATACACGAAGTTATTCACGTTATCCACAAAATGCGAGGTTCTTTCTTGTGCATTTTGCGCCTTAAAACAAACAACTGTTTTGTGGAGAAATTATGAATATTGTCAAAAAAGGATAAAAAACAAAAAAACGATTGACATTTCAAGTGTAAAAAAATATAACAATTTGTATAGAATTGTCTAACAAATGTAGAAAATACAGAGGCAATATACGTTGCTAAAAACAGGTATTTTTGTTATACTATGGGAGTTATGATTAAAACGATTGATATTGCGGGAATCCAATTGGACAATTACACGGTTCGGGAACTAATCATGAAAGTGGAAAAAGAAATGTCCGATCAGGGGTTTCATACGATTGAAGAAGTAAATATGGATACGCTTATGATGGCGGAGACGGAGCAGGCGGTTCGTGAAGCGCTTGTGTCGGCGGATCATACGGTGATAACGGAGGCCGGAATTCTGGACGCGGTTGGCATCGGGGGATACCAGAGAAAGCATGAGATTGAGCATCGCGACTTTTTTTATGAGATGATGAAGCGCGCGGAGCGCAACCATAAGATGATATTTGTACTTGGAGATACACAGGAGTATGTAGACAGATTCTGTGACAGAATGAAGGAATTGTTCCCAAGATGTGAGATTGAGGGAACGGAGGCGCTGGAAGAGTGCGTGGGAGCAACGGATGCGGTGGTGAATGAAATCAACGCCCTGACACCGGACATGATTATCAGCGTTCTTCCGAGTCCTGTGCAGGAACAGTTTCTGATAGACAACAGGGAGAAACTTTCCGCGAGCCTGTGGTATGGTGTCGGAAGAGCAGAGTTACAAAGGAAGAGGGGGCGTCTGGTGAACGGGATCCGGAATCTGGTTCGGACTCATAAACTGGAACGCCGGCTGAACCATTATAACGGAAAGCAGGAAAATATGTAGCATGTCAGATACCGCAAGGAAGGAACTGTGCAATTACCTTTTGATAACCGTAGGGACGGGGCTTATGGCACTCGCCGTACAGTGGATGTACGTTCAGATAGGACTGGTTACGGGAGGATTTACGGGGCTTGCCATCGTTGTGCGCAGTCTGACCTCTTCTGTGATACAGGGGGGAATTCCTTTGTGGCTTACAAATATCGGATTGAATCTGCCGGTTTTTTGCTATGCATATGTGCGTTACGGCAGAAGAATGATGGGGAAAGCAGTCTATGGAGCAGTCATGTTGTCCGTCTGGCTGTATCTGATTCCGGTGATGGACTTTTCGGGAGGGGATTATATGCTTTCGGCGCTTCTGGGAGGAACGGTCGGAGGCATCGGAATAGGAATGGTTCTGAAGGCAGGGGCAACCACCGGAGGAACAGATCTGGTGGCAGTGTTGCTCCGGTTCAAAATGCGACATTATACGGTGGCGCAGATTATGCAGGTGCTGGATGGAGCGATTGTTCTGATGGGAATGTATGCATTCGGACTCAGGCCGTCTTTTTATGCGGTGCTGGCAATCCTGGTTACTTCCAGGGTGTCGGATGCACTGCTGGAAGGATTTCGGAGTTCGAAAGCGGCACTGGTTATTACAAACCGGTATGCGGAGGTTGCGAACAATCTCATGGCAGGTCTGGAGCGTGGCGTCACGGGCCTGGAAGCAAAGGGGATGTATACAGGAACTTATAAATGTGTCCTCTATTGCGTGGTCAGCAGGAAGGAAATCTTTCGATTAAAGGAAATCGTGCGAAAGACGGATCCGGATGCATTTGTGATTGTGTCAGAGGTCAGAGAGGTATTGGGCGAAGGTTTTTTGGATTATGATGCATTATAGTAAATATTTACTAATATGGAAGGGAAAAAAGAGAGGAAATGCATAAAAAAAGTACATTTCCTCTTTATTTTTTTGTCGTAATGCATTAAAATAGTAAAAGGTATTGAGTAAAGATGAGCCTGAGCGTAAAAGGAGAATAATTTATGATTTCCAATCAAATACTTCAAAATACAATCGACGGCCTAAAAGGGATTACAAGGACAGACCTCTGCGTTATTGACGTGGAAGGAAAAATACTTGCGGCAACATTTTCGGATGCGGAGCAGTTTATTACTCCGGCGCAGGCATTTGTCGGTTCTCCGGCAGACAGTCAGGTGGTGAACGGATGTCAGTTTTTTAAGGTTTTTGATGACCACCAGCTCGAATATATCCTTCTGGCATACGGAGACAGTGAGGATGTGTATATGATTGGCAAGATTGCCGCATTTCAGATACAGAATCTTCTGGTTGCGTATAAGGAGAGATTTGATAAGGACAACTTTATCAAGAATCTTCTGTTAGACAACCTGCTTCTTGTGGATATCTATAACCGGGCAAAGAAGCTTCACATTGAAACGGATGTAAGGCGTGTGGTATTCCTTGTGGAGACTAACCGGAAGAAGGATGGCAATGAGCTGGAGAAGATACGCGGACTTTTCAGCGGAAAGTCTAAGGATTTCGTGACAGCGGTAGATGAGAAAAATGTGATTGTGGTTAAGGAGCTTGCGGAGAATGAGACCTATGACGATCTGGTAAAGACAGCAGAGGTGATAGTGAATCTGTTCAGTTCGGACAGTAATTGCAATGTACATGTCGCATATGGTACGATTGTAAAAGAACTCAAAGAGGTATCCCGCTCTTATAAAGAAGCGCGGATGGCTTTGGATGTCGGGAAAATCTTTTTTGAGGATAAGAACATTATCGCATATTCGCAGCTTGGTATCGGCAGACTGATTTACCAGCTTCCGATTCCGCTTTGCAAGATGTTTATCAAGGAGATTTTTGACGGAAAGCAGCTTGACGATTTTGATGACGAACTGCTTACAACGATTAATAAATTCTTTGAGAACAGTCTGAATGTTTCTGAGACTTCCAGACAGTTGTATATCCACCGCAACACTCTGGTATACCGGCTGGATAAGCTGCAGAAGAGCACCGGATTGGATATCCGCGTATTCGAGGATGCAATCACGTTTAAGATTGCGCTTATGGTGGTCAAGTATATGAAATATATGGAATCACAGGATTACTAAAGGAGACAGTATGATTACACTGGAACATGTCAGTAAGTCTTATTCGGCAGGAATTCCTGCGCTGAATGACGTGAATCTTGAAATAGAAGACGGAGAATTTGTGTTTGTGGTCGGAGATAGCGGCTCCGGCAAATCGACGTTGATTAAATTGCTGCTCAAGGAGCTGGAACCGACAGAAGGAAGCATTAGTATCGGTGGAAAGACTTTAAGCAGGATTAAGAGAAAGCAGATACCGAAGTTCCGTCGTGATATCGGAGTAGTGTTTCAGGACTTCAGACTTCTGAAGGACCGGAATGTATATGATAATATTGCGTTTGCCCAGAAGGTGATCGGGGAGCCGAACAGCCACATCAAAAGACGGGTGCCGATTATGCTTTCCATGGTAGGGCTTGCTGCGAAGTATCGCTCTTATCCGAAGCAGCTTTCCGGAGGTGAGCAGCAGCGTGTGGCGATTGCTAGGGCTTTGATTAATGAGCCAAGCATTCTTTTGGCGGATGAACCGACGGGAAATCTCGACAACAATAATGCGTGGGAGATTATGAAACTTCTGGAGGAGATTAATGCCAAGGGAACAACCGTGATTGTGGTAACCCACAACATGGAGATTGTTAAAGTAATGAAGAAACGCGTGATTACCATTAAGAAAGGAACTATCGTCAGTGATAGTAAAATGGGTGACATTGACGATGAGAATTAACACCTTTTTCTATTCTGTCAAGCAGGGACTGAAAAATATCCTGCGCAATAAAATGTTTTCCCTTGCATCCATTGCGACAATGGCTGCATGCATTTTTATGTTTGGACTGTTTTATATCATTATTACGAATTTTAATTCGACGGTGCACTCCATCGAAGAGGGCGTATCGGTTACGGTATTTTTTGAGCCGGAGCTTTCGGAGGAAGAGATTGATGATATCGGGCAGAAGATTAGAAAACGTGCCGAAGTAAGTAAAACCGAATATGTATCCGCTGAAGAAGCGTGGGATGATTATAAGAAAGTTTATTTTGAAGGACGAGAAGAGCTTGCGGAGGGATTTACGGAGAATCCTCTTGCCAATTCTGCGCATTATCAGGTGTATTTAAATGATGTTTCCATGCAGGATTCACTGGTCCGGTATCTGGAGTCGATTCCGGGTGTACGGGAAGTCAAGGAATCTGCGCAGGTTGCGAATACACTGACGGATTTTAACAAATTGGTGGGATATGTGTCAGGAGGAATTATTCTGATTCTGCTTTGTGTTGCCATCTTTTTGATCAGCAATACGGTTACGGTCGGAATTACAGTCCGGAAGGAAGAGATTGCAATCATGAAGCTGATTGGTGCAACGGATTATCTGGTGCGTGCGCCGTTTATCGTGGAAGGTGTGGTTATTGGTTTAATTGGTGCGGCACTTCCGCTTCTTCTGTTATATTTCCTGTATCAGAAGATTATAGTATATATAGCAGAAAAATTTAATTTCGTTGGCTCTATGATTGCGTTTGTGCCGGCGGGAAAGGTATTTTCCACGTTGGTTCCAATCGGTATTCTGCTGGGAGCGGGAATCGGATTTATTGGAAGCCAGTTGACCATTCGCAAGCACCTTAAGGTGTAGTATGCCATAGGGAAGTGGAGGAAAAATGGAAAACAAAAACGAAGACAAACGTCCCGGATTTTTGCCGGGGCTTTTGATTGGAATCCTTGCGGGTGCGCTTCTGGTAGGAGTCGGAGGACAGGTAGCGCTTCGGGCTTATACGTCCGCAAACAACCAGTATGTGGTGATCGGACCGCAGGGGACGGCAAAGACCTCTGCGAATGATGTATTAAATGCGGAGACGATTGCAAAGATTGAAGAACTGCTTGCCTACGAAGATATATATTATAACGATACATATGATGAGGAAGATATCCGTAACGCGCTGTACAAGGGAACGCTGAGCGGACTCGGAGATCCGTATTCTACCTATTATACGGCAGAAGAATATAAAGAACTGCAGGAAGCCACGGATGGAAATTACTGCGGTATCGGAGCGGTTCTCTCCAAGGATGCGGAGACAGATGAGGTAATTATCAACAAAGTATATGACAATACACCGGCGCAGGAAGCCGGCTTAAAAAACGGTGACTGCATTGAAAGTGCAGACGGTTACAAATCCACAGATTATGACCTGACTTCGTTCGTGAAGAAAATCAGGGGAGAAGAGGACAGCACTGTCCGGCTCAAAATCTATCGGGAGACCGAAAAGAAATCCTTTGAGGTAGAGGTGGAACGAAGAAAAATAGATCTGCCGAGTGTGGAATCGAAGATGACGGAAGACGGGATCGGATACCTTCAGATTTCGGAGTTTCAGACCAATACCGCACAGCAGTTTGAAGAACAACTGAAAGAACTTCAAAAGCAGGGCATGAAAGGTCTGGTCATTGATGTGAGAAGCAATCCGGGCGGTCTGGTCAAGGCAGTTGTGGAAATTCTGGACAGAATTCTCCCGGAGGGCACTGTGGTATATACGGAGGATAAATACGGAAAACGTGACACCTATACTTCGGATGAAGCGTGCCTGAAATGTCCGATTGCAGTGCTTGTGAACGGCAACAGTGCCAGTGCTTCGGAGATACTGGCAGGAGCAATCAGGGATTATGACTACGGAACACTAATCGGAACAAAGACCTTCGGAAAGGGAATTGTGCAGACCATCTGTCCGTTGGAGGATGGCGATGCAATCAAGATTACGACAGCGAAGTACTATACGCCGGACGGACAATATATTCACGGAGTCGGAATTGAACCGGATATCGAACTGGAATATGAGTATTCCGGTCCGGAAGATGAAGATTACGATATGCAGTATGACAATCAGGTACAGAAAGCCTTTGCGGTAGTAAGGGA
>JAQXZD010000054.1 GCA_029227035.1 Lachnospiraceae bacterium | reverse complement strand
CATGTCTACATATTTACTTATGGTCTTGCGATTAAGACCGGTTTCAGATGCGATCTGGGTTATGCTTTTATCTTGTTGATAAAACATATCTCTGATATGATGTATCTGATCCATTGTAGTTGACATTCTCCTTTCCTCCTTGTCTTCATTTGTTTGCTACAACAAAAACAAGGTTAATGGTTTATGGTAATGTCTGCAATGGATCTTTTTACGGGCTCATACTTGGTGGCTACCACTCAGGCGCTACACCGTTCCGGAGAGTCTGTGGACTAAACTTTGCAACTTTGTCCATTTTGGACTTGCAACTTTGTCCATTTTTGCTTTGCAACTTTGGGTAATTTTATTTTACAACAAACAGTGTAACGTAACCGCTCCATAGTGGGTACGAGAGTAGTGTAAATTCATAGAGGTATTAAACTACCTTAAAGTCAAATTCGCAAATTTTGTGTTTGAGAGTAGTGTAAATTCATAAATGGATCATTCAATTATTAATTTGTATTATTAATTTGGTGCGCAACCCAAATTCCGCATCTATTGTTCTTTTTTATCAAAAATGCTAAAATATATACGGATTATAGCTTTAAAAAGTATAGAAAAGAAATCGAAGAGATGAGGAAGAAACAGTGAATAATCTATATTCCAGTTTAATAATAAATATCAGTCTTTTGGTTCTTATTGCCACATTATTAACAAAACTTAGCTTTGTAAAACGGCTGTTGTCGGAAGAAAGCTCTTCCAAAACCGCCGATCAGTTAATTCTTGCACTTATTTTTGGTGGATTCTGCATTTTTTCCACCTGTACCGGAGTAAAGATTAATGGCGCGATCCAAAATACCAGAGTGCTGGGTGCGCTTGCGGCAGGTCTGCTGGGCGGACCGGTCGTAGGTATGGGAGCCGCTTCCATCGGAGCTTTGCACCGTTTTTTATATGATCCGTTCGGTTTTACTTCTCTCGCATGTGCTGTTTCTACTTTATTTGAGGGCGCTTTCGGTTCTCTTGTCTGGGTAATATTCAAAAAACACGGCAGAAAACAGAACAAGTTATCTTTATTTTTAATTACGGCAGTTGCAGAATGTTTTCAGATGATTTTCATTCTTCTTATTGCCAGACCATTTTCTGCAGCGGTTAATCTGGTTCAAATGATTGCAATTCCGATGATAGTTGTAAATTCTCTTGGAATGATTTTATTTTTCAGTATTTTTGAGGATGTATTTACCAATCAGGATTTGCTGGCCGCAAAAAAAATTCGGCTGGCGCTGACCATTGCGGAAGAATGCATTCCCTATATTCAAAAATCCTCCAAAACCAGGGAAGATTACAGCAAAATGGCAACAATTATCCAAAAATACTCGAATTGTAACGGAGCTCTTTTTTTAACGACAGACGGTACCGAAGTGTTGAATGATACGACTCTTGCCATGCCAAAAGCAGTATTCGAGGAATTGAAGGAAAAAGAAAAGCCTTATGGATTTTATCGGATTACGGACAAGAAAGATAAAAATTATAAGTATTTAAAACGGTATACGATTTTTATGGTGCCGTTAACCCAGGGGGAGAATGCGTGGGCCTATCTTGCAATTTATTTTCCAAAGCAGATTATATCGATTCAGGCGGAGATGGATTTTGTCATGGGGCTTGCCAAATTCTTTTCCACCAACTACGAACTGGCACAGGTGGAAAAGCAGAAAAAATTGCGGCAAAGGGCGGAATATCAGGCGTTGCAGTCACAGATTAATCCCCACTTTCTATTTAATTCCCTGAACACGATTTCTTTTTTCTGCAGGGAAAAACCGGAACGCGCAAGAGAATTACTTTTAGCGTTAAGCGTTTATTTTCGAAACACTTTGGAAGCATCCGATGACTACATGATTCCATTGGAAAAAGAATTGGAACATGTAAAAGCCTATCTGCAATTAGAACTGGCACGTTTTGAAAATAAACTTACGGTAGATATCGACGTGGATACGTCAGCGGCGATTCAGGTACCAACCTTAATTTTGCAGCCGATTGTGGAAAATGCGGTAAAACATGGTGCGATGAAACGGGAAACAGGCAAAGTCACCCTTATTGGAGAAAACAAGGGGGAGTATTATTCCATTATTGTAAAGGACAATGGTTATGGGATGAGTTCCGAATCACTCACCGATTTTTATGAGCATAAGAAAAACAGGAAATATGGTCTGCAGAATGTAGATGCCAGAATGAAAAGTATTTACGGTGCGGAACATGGACTTAAGATAAAAACAGGCGAACAAGGGACGGAAGTTACTATGAATTTTTTCAAAGTAACAGCAAGAGGAGAAGAAAATGAAAATAGCGATCGTAGATGATGAAAAACCGGCAAGAAGTGAACTCAGATATCTGCTGGAAGAAATTTTACCGGAAGCGGAATACTATGAAGCAGACAGTGCAAAAAGTGCAGATGAACTGGCAAAAAATCATGTATTTCAAGCCATTTTTCTGGATATCAATCTTGGCGATGTCAATGGGATGGTGCTGGCTTCGGCGCTTCGTGAGCACCAGAAAAAGGCAGCCATTATTTTTGTCACTGCCTATGAAAAACATGCCGTGCAGGCCTTTGAACTTGGTGCCGTTGATTATATTTTAAAACCTTTTGACATGGAGCGGATCAAAAAAACCCTGAATCGGTTAAAGGAGCAGGGTTGTTTTCAAAATGAAGAAAAGCATGAAGAGTTGAATAAACTTGCAGTCAATGCAGGGGATAAAATCCGACTGCTTGATTATAATGATATCATTTACGTTGAATATAATCAGAGAAATTCTCTGATTCATACCATACATGAAGTCTATACCGAAAATTATACCATGACAGCAATCTGTGAGCGTCTGGAGAAAAAGAACTTTTTCCGGATTCATAAAAGCTATCTGGTCAATCTGAATTATTTAGAAGAATTAATTCCCGGAATCGGCAATGGATATCTGATACGACTGAAGCATTGTCCAAATGAATTACTCCCGGTCAGTCGAAGCCAGATGAAACATTTAAAGCAACTCCTTGAATTATAAGTTGCAGCTAAAGGGAGCGGAAAAGTCAACAGGACAAGACAGATTATACCGAAAAACCGACCGTTCATACGTCAAAATATGCAAGATATACAAAAACATGAGCCATATCTATTAAAAGTTGTATAATATGCATATACACAAAGGAAAGACGCAAGGGAGGTGTTGGTTATGGTAAGCTTTTTTGTATGTCTTGCAGTTTTAATCATTGGTTATTTTACATATGGTAAGGTAATCGAAAAAATTTACGGACCGGATGACCGCGTAACACCGGCAGTACGAATCAACGATGGAGTCGATTTTGTGGTAATGCCAAAATGGAAACTGTTTTTGGTTCAGCTATTAAATATCGCAGGCCTTGGACCAATCTATGGTGCTTTGGCAGGCGCGCAGTGGGGACCGTCAGTATTCCTTTGGATTACGCTTGGTACTATTTTGGCAGGAGCTGTTCATGATTTTAGTGTTGGTTTCATGAGTATGCGTCATGACGGAACATCCGTATCCGAATTGACCGGTACATATCTTGGCAAATTTATGAAACAGGTTATGCGTGTATTCAGTGTGATCTTACTTGTAATGGTAGGTACTGTATTCGCAGTAGGACCTGCATCATTGATTGCTATGTTAATTGCAAAAAACGGAGGTTCCGGTTTTATAACCAGTGCTTCTTTCTGGCTGGTAGTTGTTTTGATTTACTACTTTATAGCAACCTTCGTACCGATTGACAAGATTATCGGTAAGATTTATCCGGTTTTCGGTATCTGCTTAATTATCATGGCAATTGGTGTAGGAATTGGTATTTTCACACATGGTTATACCATTCCTGAAATCACTTTACAGAATTTGCATCCTAACGGAACACCGGTCTGGCCGGTAATGTTCGTAAGTGTTGCCTGTGGTGCGATTTCCGGATTCCACGCGACGCAGTCGCCGTTGATGGCTCGTTGCTGCAAATCTGAAAAGCAGGCACATAGCGTATTCTATGGTGCAATGGTAAGTGAAGGCGTTATCGCTTTGATTTGGGCAGCCGCAGGCTGTGCCGTATATGAGAGAACAGGTGGTCTTACCACAGGTCTTACTCAGATGCTTACCGATGCAGGTCAGGCAGGAAC
The DNA here is from genome assembly GCA_029227035.1 of Lachnospiraceae bacterium. GTDB lineage: Bacteria > Bacillota > Clostridia > Lachnospirales > Lachnospiraceae > Roseburia. The sequence continues at coordinate 17,859 of JAQXZD010000054.1, read as the reverse complement.
GGTATATGATGTATGTACAAAGACAATGGGTGGTGTAGGTGTCGTACTTGCAATGATTGGTGTTATTGCCTGTCCGATTACATCCGGCGATACTTCTTTCCGTTCTGCAAGACTTGTTATTGCAGACTGGTTTGGTATCGAGCAGAAGTCTTTCAAAAAACGTTTATATATCTGTGTACCATTATTACTGGCAGGCGCATTAATCAGCCAGTTGGATTATCAGGTAGTCTGGAGATACTTTAGCTGGTCAAACCAGACGTTAGCAATGATTGCTCTTTGGACAGCATCCATGTATCTGTACAAGAACAAGAAAGTATTCTGGATTACCGCAATTCCGGCAACTTTTATGACGGCAGTATCCATTACCTATTTCTTCTACGCACCGGAATGCCTGAACCTTGGTACAACGATCGCTTATCCGGTTGGTATCATCGCAGCAGCCGCAGCTTTGATTCTGTTTTTGGCAAAATCAGTATTTAAAAAAGAAAAAGCGTCGTAAGAGATGTGGAATAAGATAGTATAGGAAAGGGCATTGTCAGGCACGAGATGTGTTTGACGATGCCCTTATTTTTTCAGTTATTTTAATATTCAGCAGATTGCGAAATGGCGAAAATGGAGTACAATAATCTTGAAAAGTATTTGAATAAAAGACGGGCGTTTATTATAATGGAGTTCTCAGATAAGTATTCGAAAGGAGGACGCTGTATGAGTGAAAAGTCAGAAATAGTATTTATGCAAGTAAGACTGTTAAGACTTGCCTCTGAAGAATGGCATACGACAATACAAAAGGTTAGCAGATTGTTTGAAAAGTATGGAATCCTAAAGTTTATCGAGGACTGTTATGGCGTGTTTCATACAGAAGGTGATGAGGCAGTCTTTGAAGAAATCAATGTGGTATTGGAGCACAAGGGGGTAGATATTAATGCAGAGGTTAAGTGATGGTATGTTGCTTTATCACGGAAGCTATACCATGGTGCAAACACCTGATTTAGATAAGTGCGCGACTAAGAAAGACTTTGGAAGGGGATTTTATTTAACGACTTCGAAGAAGCAGGCAAAAGATTTTGTAAGAGCAGCGATTAAAAAAGCTATTGCACAAGGTTTGATAGCAAAAGAGCAAGATTTTGGATATGTGTCAGTATTTGAATATCATGAGCAAGAGGGAATATCGAAATATGTATATAATAATGCTGACGCGAACTGGCTTCATTGTATTGTAGGTCATAGGAAGAGGAACACGTTCCCCTTGATAGTGGAGAATATGAAATCGTATGATATTGTAGCAGGAAAAATAGCGGATGACAGAACGAACGTTACCATTACAACCTATTTGGTTGGAGGATATGGAATGATAGGAAGTGCATCAGCAGATGAAACTTGTATAGCCCAGTTGATTCCTGAAAGGTTAAAGGATCAGTACTGTTTCAGAACAAATGAGGCGCTTGCCTGCATTTCATTTGTGGAAAGTGAGAAAATATGGATAAGCTAGAAACAGTTACAGAAGAACAGAAAAAGTACGCGATTGATGCAATGGTAACTCTTGCAGTAGATGAGATTGCTTTGGAAACAGGAGAAGATACTATGTCAATTTTACCCAAGTTTATCGCATCAAAGACAGCAGAGATTCTTTATGATGAATCATCAAAACTTTGGTGGAACGGTCCGGCGTATATTGCAGAAATGTATTTGGCGGAGAAACAATAAACAAGTGGGTGATTATCTTATGAATTTCAGAAGAGTATGAGAGTTTGTAACAATACACTCCTATAACTTCTGGAATGTCCGGTTGCAACTGCAGTAGCTTTGATTGGTGGAAAGTGGTAAAGATAAGATGCCACGTTTGGGGGAGGAGACAATATGCCGATATACAAATCAACACTAAGCAATAACATAATAATATAAAAAAGCGTGGGAAAGAATGTACAATTGATTAGAGTAACGGTTTGGAATGAATTTAAACATGAGAGGGAGCTGGAAGCGATTCGAGAGATTTATCCGAAAGGGAAACAGAGCCGGTTGCAGTTGGGGATGGGTATATCTCTATGCATAAATTGATAGAAAAAATCCGGACATCCCGTTATGATGGGTATCTGGCAATTGAGCATTTTGATGCAAAAAATCAGGAACAATGTATGGAAAATTCCGCTGCATTTTTAAAAAGAGTGGACGACATAGGCAAATAAATATAATTATAACTGGATTTGAGTAAGAATAAGAAATTAACTTCTGTATCTTGCGATAAAAGTAACCGGATATAAGGGATACATGACAACCAAAAAGATGCTGGAGAAGAATATCCCGATGGACGTAATCTTCGAAGATAATGTTTTCACGGAAGAAGAAGTTGAACTGTTCCGGGATGGACTGGAGGATGCACAATTTTTTGTTGACAGTATGGCATATATGCCATATAATAATCACAAAGGAGAAAATATGATAGAGTTTGAAGTTGTTTTTTACGAAAAGGAAAATGGGGATTGTCCAGTCGAAGATTTCCTTGCAACACTTGATACCAAGATGAGGGCTAAAATGGTAGGTTTGTTGGAGTTGCTGGAAGAGAAAGGTAATGGTCTCAGAGAACCATATAGTAAGGCAATTGATGATGGAATATTCGAAATCAGATGTAAAAGTTGGAACCGATATCACAAGGGTATTGTATTTCTTCTATTTTGAGGGAAAGATAGTATTAACAAATGGATTTATTAAGAAAACACAGAAGACACCCCCAGAAGAAATAAGGCTGGCAAAAGAGCGCAGAGCAGATTACAAGGAAAGGATGGGAAAAGAATGAAAACGTTAAAGGAATTCAAAAAGGGGCAAATGCAGGATGCTGAATTTGTGAAAGAATATGAAGCCATTCAACCTGAAATGGATGTCATAAGGGCAATCGTGGACGCAAGAACTTCGCAGAATTTAACACAAAAGGAACTTGCAGAACGTACAGGAATTAATCAGGCTGATATCAGTAAGCTGGAAAATGGAACAAGAAATCCGTCGGTTAATTTGCTAAAGAGACTTGCAGAGGGGATGGGTATGGCTCTTAAAATTGAGTTTGTACCAAAGCAAAAGATTTAATTCGGAGCGAGGATGCAGGTCTTCGCTCCGAGAATGACGGGAATGAAAATTAGAAACACTTTATTTAGCATATTTACCTTTCAAAGTATACTTTTTACACCATCCACCATATCCTAATTCATAAGGAGCGAAACATACAACCACATTACCCTTTGAGTTAATATAATATCTAAAATCAGCAGCTTCCATTTCGTCTAACTCTGAGGCATCATATTGATCTGCTTTAATGGACTTTTTCAGTTTGGCTTTGATTTTGCTGAGAGAAGAAGTTTTTGTTACAGAGGTAATCTTCTTAATCAGCTTTCCGGTTTTAAGGTTGAAGGTATATCCATATTCATCTGTGTTGGAAACACCCCCGGCCCACCATTCGGATTTGGTGTATATGCAGACAATTTTGTCAGACCGGAAGCTGACTTTTTGTTTTACAAAATCAACATAAGTCGTATCACAGTTACTAATCTTGCAGTCGTTGGCGGCATAATCAAAAGCAGCGGATTTCTGTTTCATAAATTGATCGCTGTATGCTTTTAACTGCTTATTGATGGATTTGATTGCCTTGGACGAACCATTCAGCACAACTCGTTTATAATAATGCTCCACTTTAATCGTAGACGCATCCTTGAATGTTTTATTGTCCTTATCCGTCTTATAAGTATACGTTTCAGCCGCCTGTACCTGCATACATTGATTCGGCATCACGGGCATCGCACAACAAAAAGTTAGTATTCCTGCCAGTGTAATCGTTGCTATTTTTCTCCACAACTTCATCATCATTTCCTCCTTGTGTATTGTGTTGCATTGTAACCATTCAGAATTTCACTGTATCCTGAAAAGGTCTGCGTCCGCTTTCATATATTTTATATCATAGCACAATTCAAAGAATTGGAAAAGTATCAGGAGTATATTGCGCTGATTTTACAATGTATTATAATGAATACATAACAAAGACGGTGAATAATGCGTTCGGGTTTAGAAGAAATAAGTTGGAAGATAAGACGTCGCGTTTTGAGGAGGAGACAAGATGGCAGAAGAAAATATACAGAGGGCATACGGTTCCGGGAAAAAGATCAGAAAGCACATAATCTTCTATGGACGTGTGCAGGGAGTGGGGTTCCGCTACTATTCTGTTAACAAAGCCAATCAGTTGGGACTGACCGGATGGGTTCGCAATTTGCCGGATGGAACTGTGGAGATGGAAGTTGAAGGATACGAACCTCAGATTGACGAGCTTATTCTTTTTCTGCAGAATCGCAATTATGTATGGATTGAGAGGCTTAATGCCAAGTCAATTCCGCTCGGAAATGATACCGTATTTGAAGAGAGGTAGGCGTCGTGGAGATGAATTATGCGGAAGTGCTGAATTATGCTTATGATCATCTGAAGGATGATTCCGGACTGGGAATTGCAATCCGGGAACTGGATCCGGAAAAGGAAGCTTATAATTTTAATTGGCTGCTGTGGCAGGGATTTGACCATGGCACGGATATTTCAGAATTTGAACAGGAGGCAGAAATCAGTGCGCAAAAAAGTCCTCATTTGAATCCAAAATTAAGTCTTGCTGTGGTAAACGAAAAGGGTGAGGATGTTGCGTATAGCTGTCTTTGGTTTAGTGAGAAAACGGACTATGCATATATAGAACCTGTATGTACGGTTCCGGCTTATAGAGGAAAAGGAATTGGAAAAGCTGTTCTTTTTGAAGCGTTAAACAGAGCTATGGATATGGGAGCAAAGGTTGCATATGTAATTTCCGAACAGGAATTTTACAGAAAACTGGGCTTACAAAAAGATATGGTATTTACGTTCTATTGGAAAGATGAGAGGGAATAATGGGAATAACCAAGATTAAGTTAAAAAAAGAAGAATTGGTAAAAATAGTTGCTGCAACATTTCCGGAATGTACGTTGGCAGATTATGAGGAATTGACAGAAGGGCTTTGCAATACTGCTTATCGCATGGTACTGTCTAACGGACAAAAGGTTGTGTTGAAGGTTACATCCGGAAACAATAAGGGCTTCATGTCCAATGAAATCGGCATGATGGATGCAGAAGTAAGCGCAATGAAAATCGTGGCGGAGCAGACCGATATCAGAGTTGCGGAGGTTTATCGTTATGATACATCACGAGAGATTATAGATGGCAATTATTTTTTGATGGAAAGTCTGGATGGGGACAGTTGGTTCAGTCGGAAGGAATCATTATCGGATGAGGTGAATCAATCTTTAAGCCGTGAGACAGGTTGTGTTCAGAAGAAGTTGGGCGGGATTCGGTTCGACCATTTTGGCATGTTGGGAGACAAAGAGCATAGCTTTTCCAATCAGTACGATTTTCTGAAATATCTGATTACCAATGTTGTGAATGATGCAAGAGCGGTGCACGTGGAGTTTGGTGTATCTTATGATGAAATAACGGAAGCTTTGGAAAAGGACAAAGAATTATTTCTGGAAATACGCACACCTTCTTTGGTTCATTGGGATATGTGGGAAGGCAATATCTTTATTAAGAATAACAAACTGGCCGGGATTATTGATTGGGAGCGTGCCATGTGGGCAGATCCGATGATGGATGATCGTTTCCGCTTTCATACGAGAAATCAGGCGTTCCTTGACGGTTTCGGCATTACGGAGTTAGCCGGAGCCGAGGAAAGACGGATTCTGTGGTATGATGTGTTCCTTTATCTGACCATGATGACAGAGCCGACTTACCGGGAGTATGAGGATGATGGACAATATAACTGGATCCAGCCATTATTTATGAAAGTGTGGGAAAAATTATTCCAATAAGATAAATCACCCGTCCATCTCAAACACCACGCAGAACGCCATACCGCTTTCCTTGCGTTCTGCGAAAATTTCGCCGCCCATTTTGTGCATAATCTGTTTGCTGATATAGAGACCAAGACCGTTTCCGGCTTTGTTTCCGACATTGCTTCCGCGGAAAAAACTGTCGAAGAGATGCGGAAACTCCGTCACTGGAACAACGCTTCCCGTATTAAAAATACGTATTACCTGACAGTATTCTTCTTCATAAAAATCAATGGTAATTTGTCTTCCGTCTCCATACTTAAACGCATTTTCCATAAGATTTTCAATCACTTCAAAGGCCTTTTCAAAATCACCTTTTAAGAGTTTGTTCTCATAACATTGGATTTTGAAATCCATTAAAACAACGCGCGCCTTCGGTTCGTAGGTTTCGCGTACTTTTTCCACCAGATCCTTGATATAAAATTCCGAATTTTTCACCTCTATGGTAAGAATTTCCTCACTGGAAGCAGTTATGATTTCTTTGACAAAACTTTCGATTTCGGCAGCATGTGTCTCAATCTGAGAGACTGCCTCTTTCTTTTGTTCCTCCGTATCATAGATATCTTCCTTTAAGGCTTTGGTGTATAATTTAATCGCGCTTAACGGAATTTTGATGTCATGGGAAATGGATAAAAGTAACAGTTTTTTCTCCTTTAACAGTTTCAGCTCCTTCGCCTTTGAATCGCTTAAGCTGTCGCGCAACATGCCAAGTCCCCAGACAAATTTGCCAAACAAACGGTTCTTGCTTTCCGTCAGATCCATGTTCAAATGCCCTTTGGATAATTCATAAGGCATCTCACTAATCGTATGAAACGGCTTCAAAATATGGCTGCGGATATAGAATAACAGACCGAAAAAAAGCAGAAATACAATAAGCAACACAAGCTCCGCAGCGATGAGCATATGGTAATCCACTTTTTCGTCCACGTAATCAAAACGGACATATCCTTTTTTCGTTCCATCAAAAAGCAACGGTTTGACACAACTGTGTACCCTGTTTTCTCCGGCATAGAAATCTGAGAGTCTTTCGGTATCTGCATTTTCCGGTAAAAAGGTCACAGTTTTTAGATACTGATAACCGGACAAATCAATGGCAGATACCTGTTCTCCTTGCTCTAACTGTTGCATTACTTCATGGACTTCTACTTTATATGCCATGCTGTCATTTCCCGTACTTTTGAGACCGATTCCCAGCAGGATAGCGGAAAAACACAGATAGATGATGGCAGCGATATAAAAAAGCATATTATATTTCTTCATACTGATATCCTACTCCCCACACAGTCACAATCCGTTTTGGATGTTTGGGATCCTCCTCAACTTTATCGCGCAGGGTTTTAATATGAACAGTGAGCGTCTGATTTTCACTGAAACTGTCCGTTCCCCATATCTGTTCAAACAGAAAATCCTTATGTAAGGTTTTCCCGGCATTTTTCACCAGAAGTAATAATAAGTCATATTCTTTGACGGTAAGAAGAAGCTCCTCATTGTGTAAAAAGACTTTTCTTTTATCCACATCGATGGATAATGCACCGGAAGTCAGGATGGTATTCTTTTGTTTGAATTCATAATTACGCTTCATCAGTGCCGTTACTTTTGCCAGTAAAAGATCCATATCCACCGGCTTTTCAATGTAATCATCCGCGCCAAGCATAAAGCCGTTCATCTTCGACTCCTTTTGCACATTCGCACTTAAGAACAGAATCGGCACACTGCTTTCCTCACGGATGGCACTGCACACAGTAAACCCGTCCATCCTTGGAAGCATGACATCTAAAATTATAAGCTTTGCTTTTTCTTCTTTTTGAAACGCAATGGCTTCTTCTCCGGAAAGCACGCCTTTTACCTGATATCCTGCCCGTTCAAGGAAGGTTTGCATTAACGTATTCAATTCTGTTTGATCTTCAACCAAAAGAATATCTACCATTTTAGAACCCCATTTCCATTAACCAGTCTGAGATTTGCTTTTCCCGATCTCTTAAAGTACCCGGATCCTCAAATTTTCCAAAGGAAATTTCTCCCTTGATATTGCCGTCTTCAATATACAATACCCGGTCACTCTTTGCAGCGACTTTCATATCATGCGTTACCAGCATAACGGTGGTGCCCTCTGCGTTCATGCGATTTAATTCCTTCATGACTTCTTTAGAATTCTGCTGGTTTAAAGCTCCGGTCGGTTCATCGGCGAAGACCATTTTCGGCTGATTGATCAGGCTTCTGCAGATGCAGGCACGCTGCAACTGTCCTCCGGATACTTCATTAATATCGTTTTCTGCAATCTCGCTGATATTTAATTTTTTCATCAGTTCTTTTGCCCTGTTGTTTATTATAGCACGTTTTTCTTTGCCTTTGCCATTTTTTGACTGATATGCCGGCAAAATAATATTGTCGTAGATGCTCAGATTTTTTAACATATACATCTGCTGAAAGATAAAGCCCATCTCATTTAAGCGCACATCGCTCATCTGTGACGCATTAAGGTTTGTCAAATCCTTTCCGAAGAAGCTGACACTTCCGGCAGTGGGACGATCCATCCCACTCACCGCATACAGAAGCGTCGATTTTCCGGAGCCGCTCGGTCCCATAACTGCCACCATTTCCCCTTCGTTGATTTCCAGATTTACATTTCGAAGCACATTGTTTTGTCTTTTATTCACGATATAGGTTTTACACAAATCTTTTACAACTAAAGAATTCATACTTTTTTGTCCTTTCTATTCTATATTATTGACTTCCTTTGCGTCCACAGATTTTATCGACAGGGAACAAAGAAGTGCCGTACAGCCTGTTACCAGAAGCAGAATCAACGGATAAATCAGGTATGCCTCCAATGGCTTTACTACAAGCGTTATTTGTTCGGCTCCCATCATTGCAAAAATCGGACCAATCGTAACCGGAGCCAGGAGGCGTGATAAAACAGTTCCCAATACAATGGCAAACACTAAGATAATCATCACTCTTTGTACCTGCCATTTTCGAATGGAACGATTGGAAAATCCGATGCTTTTTAACAATGCAATAGATCCCCTGTCTTTTTCCATAAGTGTTTTCATCATAAGAGCGGTAATCATGCTGTTAATTATAAGAACGATTCCGGTAATCAGATACATCACCAGTTGCAGGGTATCTGCAATTCCACCGGTCATATCGTTGATAAAACCTGGGGCATTCATCACCTTATATTCCGGAAAAATATCGGAAATTTTTTCGCAGGCTTCGTCACTTGTCATATCCGGCACTTCTGCCTGAAGACAAAAGATACCTGAGATATAATTTTCATCCAACGTTGCGGTACGACTGACGCGGAATCCCTGTCCCATATTGATCATACTCTCATAAATACCGGTAATTATAAATTCCTTAGGCTTTTCTCCGCATTGATAAGTAATTGTATCACCGATCGTTACGTCCATTTCCTTTGCCGTGATACGCGTAACCATAATCTCGTCTTCTGCTTCCGGCTCCCGTCCCTCCAAAACTTCATAAGAGCGCTCCCAGGAACCCATTTCCTGCATGGTAAAGTAGCTGAACATCTTTTCTTTATTGTTGGAATAGCATGGAATGATATATGCTACGTCGGTTCCGGTCTGTGCATGAATTCCATTTTTATTCAACTCTTTCTCTAATTTATCCAGATCCTCTTCTATATACGAAAGGCTTTTCTTTTCCACATATTTATCGCTCTTTCCGTTGTTAATATAGACATCGGAGGATGCCATGCTGAATTGGGTAGCAATATTGGCACTGGTCAGAGTATGTAAAGCATGAAGCGGCAGCAAAATCAATAACGATCCGATACAGAAAGTGAGCATTAATACCAAGAAGCGTTTCGGACTGCTTAAAATATCATTGCAAGCCATATAAAATCCCGGCTTCATGCTTTTCCTTTTGCTTAAATGTATCCGGCTTTTGACCGTATAGCGTTCTCCGTTGGAACCGTTCCGGATTGCATCAATTGCAGAAAACTTCTTTAATTTATTGGCGCAGGAATTACTGAACAGAAGCACGATTCCCACAATAACAACTGCACAAAGGATATGCAGCAATACATTTTGACCAAGATCGTTTACCACCATATTTACAATGCTCTGTTGCAACAGCATATTTCCAAACGGAAAACTTGCGATAGCTCCGAGAACGGAAGCAAAAACTGCAATTGCAAGATATTTTACCAGATAGACTCCCTTAATGCCTGCATTTTTCAATCCGATTGCCTTCATAATACCGATTTCCTTATAGTCTTCCTGCAAGGTAAAGACAATTGTAAACCGGAGTACCATAAATGCAATTAAGATCAGGCAGACGCTTACAATGATTAAGAGACCGGCAATCAGCATGTCAAATACATAACAGACTGGCAGGATTTTTTCATCTATATTGGAAAGCACATTAAAATTTTCCTTCTGGAATGCATTTACAAACGCGTCTTTGTCATCAAAATTGATTGCATAAAGATTCATATAGGTAAGCCCCGTTTGATCCGCAAAACGCTGAAAATCTTTTTCATTGATAATCAGACGTTTCAATCCCATCATGGCACTTCCGAATACAGCATCTTTCGTGAGGGTTTTAATGGTAAATTCCTGTTCAATGTCTCCGATTTTGAGTTTGACCTTGTCTCCGACGGCCAGATGATTTTCGTTTGCTTCAAGTCTCGGAAATGCAATTTCTCCTTGCTTTAACTGCAGAGGTTCATCATTTTCATCAAAAACTTTCATAAAGTCTTCCGGTACTGCCTGTACACAAAGCGTGCTGGTTTTTTCATATTTTTTTGCCGCTTTGTCACGGGCTTTTACGATGGAAACCTGCTCATCCGTGACGCCGAGTCCTTTCGTTACTTCATACTCCGTAATAAATTCTGAGTTCTCCAGATACTCCGCAATCTCGTCCTTATCCTCTTCAGCAAGTGCGTTAATCAGATAATCCGGGGTATTGGAGATTTCAAAAAAGTAATCAACGGCACCGTTTACTGTAATCAGATTACTGACGCTGCTTGCCAAAAACATTGTCGCCATCATAATAAATAGAAACAGGATGACGTTCATAGTACGTTTTCGTTTTAATTCATTTTTTAAAATTCGAAAAAACATATTCTCTCCTTTTTGCTTACCGGTTTTCGCATTTTTTAAGCTTGTACACAGTTTATCATGAAAATTATTAAGAAATCCTTAAAAGGAAAAATTTTTTCATTTTTTACTGCCTTTTTGCTGCTCGTAATCGTTATACTGTATGTGGAGGTGAGACAGGGAGTGATGATACGGGATGAGCATTTAATCCGTTGTGCGCAGAACGGCAATAAAGAAGCTCTGGATAAACTAATCAGGCACTATTATGACAGCATTTACAGTTATTGCATTCATCATGTGCAGGATCGGCATGTTGCGGAGGATCTCTGTCAGGAAACCTTTATCAGCATGTTAAAGCATATCGAAGAATACAGGCATTATGATAAATTTCAGAATTATCTCTATGTGATTGCGGGAAACAAGTGCAGGGATTTTTATAAAAAGAAAAAACCACTCTACCTGGAGGATGTGCAGGAGCAAAGGGAAGAGACGGGTACAAATGAAGAAGAGATTTTGATAAAGGAGCTGGTACATACACTTCCCGGAGAACTGAAGGAAGCAGTCATTCTCAGGTTTTATCAGGATTTGAAATTCCGGGATATCGCGGATATCTTGCAGATTACGGTTTCTCTTGCAAAATACAGGGTAAAAAAAGCAGTGGAGCTGCTGCGGGAAGAGATGGAAAGGAGCGGAATATGAAAGAAAGAGATGTTATCAGGGCATTACGACGCGTCGCAAGGGAGCAGCAAGCCTGTGATGAAATGGAAAAAGACAGAATCATCGGGGCAGTAACCCAATATGAGATTCCGGTTCGGAAAGAGGGCGGTTTTGGTGAGTTTCTGGCATTGCAGTTTAGCTTTATTAATAAACTGGCTTTTCTGGGACAGATTTTATGGTTGTTCCTGTTTGCCTATGCCATATGGGATGGACAGATTTTTCATCTTTCCAATGAAACACTGTGCATTTTATCCATGGCACCGCCGCTTTTGCTGTTGCTTACGGTGGAGGAAATTTCCCATGTTTACAATCGAAGCATGCTGGAGATTGAGTATGCCACCAAGTATTCCTTGCGGAGAGTGGTCACGGCAAGGCTGTTTCTGCTCGGCACCGTGAGCGGTGTCATACTTTTGGCAGGCATTTTCTTTGCGAAGATGCGGCTGGGACTGGATTTGATTTCCGTGCTGACCTATAGTCTGACACCGTATGTCTGTATGACCTTTCTGCTGCTTTTATTTATGAAAAAATGGAAGGGACAACAACTGACATATGCAGGGCTGATGGTCTATGCAGTGTTGCTGTCGGTGATTCTGATAGGGCGGCTGGAGGCTTTTGATATTTACAGGCAGAACTTCCTCGGAATATGGATAGCAGTGTTGTTTGCAAGTTTGCTGGGAATTGTGTATCAGTTCCGAAAACTTTGGTTTAGGCTGGAACATTTTGAATTAGTGGTGGATTAAAGGAGAAAATTATGGAATTAAAGATTGACAGAGTTACAAAACAATACAAAAACAAAATTGCAGTTGACCGGATTACGGAGGAATTGCAATGCGGAATCTATGGACTTTTGGGAGAAAACGGAGCGGGAAAGACAACGCTTATGCGTATGATATGCGGAATTTTGCAGCCAAGCGGCGGAGAAATTAAACTGGATGGAAGAGAAATTATGTCCATGGGAGAGGAATACCGTGAGCTGTTGGGATATCTGCCGCAGGATTTCGGATATTATCCGAATTTTACGGCGATGGAGTTTCTGTTGTACATTGCATCCCTGAAAGGTCTGAACGGGCGATATGCCAGAAAAAGAAGCAAGGAGCTTCTCACATTAGTGGGATTAAGCAATGAGGCAAAAAGCAAAATAAAGACGTTTTCGGGAGGAATGCGTCAAAGACTCGGAATTGCCCAGGCATTGTTAAATGATCCAAAAATACTGGTTCTGGATGAGCCGACCGCAGGTCTGGATCCGAAGGAACGGGTGCGCTTCAGAAAACTGATTGCGGATCTGGCAAAAGACAGAATCGTTATTTTGTCCACACATATTGTGTCGGATGTGGAAGCGATTGCGGATAAAATATATATCATGAAGAAGGGGCAGATTTTAACCAGCGGTTCTGTGGAAAGTCTGGAAAATCATCTTACGGATAAAGTGTGGAAGTATCTCGGGGATGAAAGTGAAATGGAAGAAATCGAAGAAAGGTATCTGGTTGGCAATATGCATCATTACAATGGCAGAACAGAATACCGGATTATTTCGGACAGTCAGCCGTTCCCAAGTGCCGAAAAGGAAAGAGGAACCCTGGAGGATTTGTATCTGTATTATTTTAAGGAAAGTGACACGAAAGAGGGAGGAATGGAAAGATGAAAAGTATGATTTATTTTGAGTTTGCGAAAATATTCAGGCGAAAAGTCAATGTCATTGTCATGCTTGCGGGCATTGTACTGATGGTTGTGTGCGCGGTAAATTATGTACGGCAGGAGCCTTTTTATGACAAAGCAAGTGGTACATATGTAAACGGCAGAGAGGCGTTTCGTCTGGAAGAGAAAGCGAATAATGAAATGACGGATTACCTGACGGAAGAGTATCTGACCGGGGTGGTAGAGGGTATACAAGAAAAGTATATAGATATGGATATGGAGTCGGATAAAGCCTATGAGCAGGTTATCCAGACAAAGGAAGATTTAATCAGTTTGATTTGTAAAAATTATGCAGACGTTGGAGAGGAAATGGATTGGAACAAATTGAATGAGATTTCAACGGAAGACGGAATTGGTTTTTACGAGAGGCGTCTGGATAAAGTGGAAGAACGTCTGAATATGGATTTTTCCTATGGCAATTATTCGGAAGCGGAGAAGGAATTCTGGATGGAAAAAGAAAAAGAGGTACAGACTCCGTTCGCATGGGGAGACAAAACGGTTATGAACAAAATCTGGACCATGATGGAAGTCGGCTTCTATTTTTTGTTTGTCATTGCGGTCTGCACTGCACCTGTTTTTGCGTCAGAATATGAATCCGGTGCGTCAGCCTTGTTATTGACCACCAGATATGGAAAAACAAAACTGATTTATGCAAAGATTCTTGCGTCTGTGCTGTTTGCACTTGTCTACACAGCGGTGGGACTTGGTATCGGAGTAGGAATTTTGGGGCTTGCCGTGGGCTTTCACGGGGCAGAGCTTCCGGTGCAGTTGTGGGATTCCATTATTCCTTATGACTGGAGCATAGGAAAAACACTGTGGATTTCTTTTGCGATCATACTTTTGATAGGGCTGATGATTTCGCTGCTTACCCTGCTGCTTTCTGCCCGAGTAAAGAGTGGATTAAGCACGCTGGTGATTATGTTTGCCCTTTTGGTCGGACCGACTTTTCTTCCTATGAGTAAAACGAGCGGCTTATGGAATCACATCAACTATCTTTTCCCGGTCAGGGTTACGATGACGAAGGAGGCCATCAGTACCTTGAACAGTTACCAGTTTGGGCCTGTTATATTATCCTATCTCGGAATGGCTGTGTTGACATACGTTGTTGTGTCAGTCATCAGCTTCTTCGGGATTGGAAACGGATTTGCCAGACATCAGGTCAGTAAATAAGGGATATGCCGCCGGTAATCCCTTGGGGAGAACCCGGTCTGACTGGTAAATGCCTTGTAGAAATTGGAGTATGTGCTGAATCCGCAAAGGTCGCTGACCTCTTGCGGAGCCTCTCCCTTTTCCAACAGTTCTTTTGCAAGATTGACTTTTTTCATCAGGATGTACTGGTGAATGGTCGTTTTGGTATGCTCCTTGAATTTGTGGGACAGATAATATTTTGATACAAAAAAGGTATCTGCAAGTTCCTCCAAAGAAGGAGCATGAACAATGTTGGCATTCAGATACGCAATCACCTGCCGTACCACATCCGTCTGATCTTCTGCAGACTTTTCCATATGCTGTAAATGCTCAAGAATTTCTCCAAGAATCAGGATAATTTCACTCTCTGCGGTATAGCGTGACACTTCTTCCGCGGATTGAAAATCCGTCAGCAGCTTATCAAACAATCGGTAAACGACACGAAGTCCCTCGTCTTCAAAATGAACCCGTCTGGTATTTTTGGCGGCAATCATGTCGGTAATTTTTTCCACCATCCGGTCGATGCCTTCACAGGTGGAAATGTAATGACTGTACAGCCAGAGCACGCAGCGCTCATAGGGTGCATTTTCTGTAATCACAGGGCGATGCAGTTTGCCGGGAGGAATGACAAGAATGTCCCCTCTTTCCAGAGTATACACTTCATTTTCAATATAGTAGGTAACATTTCCGTCTAAAAAGAAATAGATTTCAAAGAAATCATGACTATGAAACAGAACCGGTTTTGTGTAGTTTTCTTTTGTATGCGATATCTGAAAATTGTTCTTCATAGGAATGATGGTACAGCAACTTTTGAAATGTTTCAAGCGGATTATCGCAATTTCTAATATTTTATTTCGATTTTTCCCATGCTAAAATACATACAAATCAGGAAAAGGAGGAGCGTTTCAATGCTTTATGATCGTTTTCGGAAAAAGGAATCACTGAATGGAGAGTGGCATTATGCAGTAGATCAGTATGATACCTGCATCAGCGCAAAATGGTATGAAGAGCAGTATTATGATGAGGGCGGCAATACACTGCCTGTGGATTATTCTTTTGATGAATGGGAAACCATGACGCTGCCGTGTTGCTGGAATATGGTGGATAAAAGTTATCTCTTATATGAGGGAAGTATGATTTTTACCCGAAAATTCTTATATGCAAAACAAAACGAAAAGGAGCGCATGATTCTAAAAATTGGTGCTGCTAATTACCTTTGCCGGATTTTTATCAATAAGAAATTTGTCGGAATGCACAAGGGCGGTTCCACTCCGTGTTATTTTGACATCACGGATTATTTAGAGCACAGTAACCGCATTCTCATTCAGGTGGACAGCACCAGACGTGATGAGCAGGTGCCGCCGGCGGTTACGGATTGGTTTAATTATGGTGGAATCTACCGTGACATTGATCTGTTCCGTGTCCCGGATATTTATATCCGGAATTTCCGGATTGCACTGGAACCGGACGGCAGCTTTCACAGAATTCGTGTCGGAGTCGAAATGTCCGCGCCTGTCACGGATACTGCAGTTGTGACAATTGATGAACTTGGAATTCACCGGGAAATTGCCGTAAAAGATGGTGTTGGAGAGGTGGTATTTGAAGCGTCTCCGATACTCTGGTCTCCGGAAAATCCAAAACTGTATACCGTTTGTGTAAGCTGCGCCAAAGATGCAGTTACAGACCGGGTCGGGTTCCGGGAAATACGTGTGAAGGGTATGGATATTGTGCTTAACGGGAAGCCGGTTTTCCTTAGGGGAATTAGCTGTCACGAGGACAGTTTTACAGACGGCAAGGCGGTTTCCGACGAAGAGCGTATTGAAAATATTAAAAATGCCAAGGAGCTTGGCTGCAATTTTATGCGGGTGGCGCATTATCCGCACAGTGAGAGGATGGCACAGCTTGCCGACGAGATGGGGCTGCTTTTGTGGGAGGAAATTCCGGTATACTGGCAGGTGCATTTTGCTTCGGAGGAGACTTATCAGGATGCCGAAAATCAGTTGAAGGAATTGATTACCCGTGATTACAACCGGGCAAGTGTGATCATCTGGTCTGTGGGAAATGAAAATGATGATACGGATGACAGGCTCAGTTTTATGGGCAGACTTGCCGCCTGTGCCCACAGCATGGATCCGACCAGAATGGTTTCTGCCGCGTGTCTGGTTAACTTTGAAAAAAATGCGATTGAGGATCGGTTGGAAGAGAAGCTGGATATTATCGGACTCAACGAGTACTGCGGCTGGTATACCGCAGATTTAAAGATGCTGCCGGAATTATTTGCCAACAGCAACCCAAAGAAGCCCGTCATTATCACGGAATTCGGAGCGGATGCTTACGCCGGATTGCGGGGCACCATTACGGACAAAGGCACGGAGGACTGCCAGGCATTTGTGTATGAACAGCAGATTGCAAATATCCGAAAAATTTCTTACATAAAAGGCATGACGCCATGGATTTTGAATGATTTCCGCTGCCCGAGAAGAACGTCATCCACCCAGCGGTATTTCAATACTAAAGGATTGCTTTCCTCCGATCATAAGCACCGGAAGATGGCATTTTATGTGTTGCAGGAGTTCTATCGTTCAATGGAAGGATCGGAAGAATGAATACATTTATCCTGATGCTTATCGTAAGTGGATGTTATACCGTTACTTCTCTGAGCGATAAGTATGCAATAGCCAAAGCAAAGTTTACCGGGAACGAATTTACTTTCCTGATGTGTATATCCATGTCTGTGTTTATGGCATTTAGCCTGCCCTTACAGAAGCTGCATTTTGTATGCTCCTGGCAGGCATTTGCGGCAATCTGTCTCGTTGCGGTCTGCAAAATGCTTGAGTTCCAGATGAGTGCCCTCGTGCTCAGACAGTTGTCCGCCTTTGAATTGAAAGCGTGGCTTGGACTCACACTGTTTGTGTCTTATCTGACCGATGTGTTTTACGGGGCAAAACTTCAGGCATTAAAGCTGATTTGTATTGTGATAACAATCCTGGGGCTCTTTTTTATAGCTAAATCTGGAAAAGCCGATAAAACCGATTACCGGAAAATCTTTTTCCCGCTTACGCTTTATCTGCTTTCAAAGTACGGATACGGGCTTGTTATCCGGATGTTTTCTCCATACATTTCACCGACCATGCAGCTTCTGCCTGCATTACTTCTTCTGTCGGCCATTCTGCTTCCGGGGATATCGCTG
Source organism: Lachnospiraceae bacterium (assembly GCA_029227035.1). Classification (GTDB taxonomy): domain Bacteria; phylum Bacillota; class Clostridia; order Lachnospirales; family Lachnospiraceae; genus Roseburia. The sequence goes on along the minus strand of JAQXZD010000054.1, from coordinate 127 downwards.
CGGACGTTGCTTCATAAAAATCCGAAAGGTGTCCGGAATGTCGTTCTTGCGCGGATTCCAAATACCGTGGGGATGTTGTTGGAGAATTGCGTGATAGCTGTGAGCCTTACCAGCTATTCTTTTATTC
>JAQXZD010000053.1 GCA_029227035.1 Lachnospiraceae bacterium | reverse complement strand
GTCCAATCCGTAAGCAGGAGAATACACTGGTGACGGATCTTCCGGGAATTTATTCCATGTCTCCCTATACCAGTGAGGAGATTGTCACCCGGGAATTTTTCTTAAATGACCGTCCGAGAGGCATCATCAACATTGTGGATGCCACCAATATTGAGCGCAATCTCTATCTGACGTTGCAGTTGATTGAACTGGATATACCGATGGTGCTTGCGCTGAATATGATGGATGAGGTGTGGAAAAACGGTGGAACCATTGATATCAACAAATTGGAGACAACACTTGGAATTCCGGTTGTACCCATATCGGCTATCAGGAATGAGGGAATTGATGAGCTTGTCTCCCACGCGGTTCATGTGGCAAAGTACAGGGAACGTCCGGGGCGGATGGATTTCTGTGATGCAGACGGAGCGGACGGTGGCGCGATGCACCGGTGTATCCATTCCATTATGCATCTGATAGAAGATCATACGCATAAATACAAGATTCCTACCCGTTTTGCGGCAAGTAAACTGGTAGAGGGTGACGAGCGGGTTATGGAAGCTCTGAAGCTGGATACCAATGAGCAGGAAATGATTGAGCATATCATTACGCAGATGGAGGCGGAAAGCGGAATGGACCGGCAGGCGGCACTTGCCAATATGCGTTTTTCTTTTATTCACAAAGTGTGCAGTGCAACCGTGGTAAGGCCGCATGAGAGTAAGGAGCATGCAAGAAGCCGCAAAATTGACCGGATTCTGACCGGCAAGTACACGGCACTTCCGGTTTTTGCACTGATTATGATACTGGTATTCTATCTGACGTTTGGACTGATCGGAAAATGGCTGTCGGATGTTCTTTACATGGGCATCGATGTTTTTACGGCATGGGTGGATGGAATCCTGTCTGCGGGGCATGTGAACCCTGTGATACATTCGCTGGTGATTGATGGAATCTTTTCCGGCGTGGGAAGCGTATTGGGATTTCTGCCGATTATCGTGACCTTATTCTTCTTTCTGTCGCTCCTTGAGGATAGCGGGTATATGGCACGTGTGGCTTTTGTTATGGATAAGCTGCTCCGCAAAATCGGATTGTCAGGAAGAAGCTTTGTGCCGATGATTATTGGCTTTGGCTGCTCGGTGCCTGCAATTATGGCAACGAGGACACTTCCGTCGGAACGGGATCGTAAGATGACGATTCTTCTGACGCCTTTTGTAAGCTGTTCGGCCAAGATGCCAATCTATGCGTTTATGTCTGCCGCCTTTTTCCCGGAACATGGAACTTTGGTGATGACACTTTTATATTTTACCGGTATTCTGGTGGGAATACTTTATGCCTGTATCCTGGATCATTCGGCATTTAAGGGGGAGCCGGTTCCCTTTGTTATGGAACTTCCGAATTACAGACTGCCAAGCGCAAAAAGTGTCGGGCAGCTTATCTGGGAAAAGGCAAAGGATTTTTTGACAAAAGCTTTTACGATTATCTTTCTGGCAGCTATGATTATATGGTTGTTGCAGACCTTTGATCTGCATCTGAATATTGTATCCGATTCTAAGGACAGCATTCTGGCGGCAATCGGAGGATGGATTGCACCGGTATTCGGTCCGCTGGGATTTGCGGACTGGAGAATCTCCACGGCACTGATTACCGGATTGATGGCGAAGGAAAGCGTGGTAAGTACGCTGACGGTTTTATCGGCGGTTCATGTGCTGACACCTTTTACAGCCGCGGTATTTCTGGTGTTTACGTTATTGTATACACCGTGTGTTGCGACCATAGCCTCCGTTAAGAGAGAGCTGGGAGGCAAGTGGGCAGTACTGGTGGTTGTCATGCAGTGTGCAATTGCCTGGTTTGTGGCTTTTCTTGTCAGGCTTGTGGGCATGGCATTAGGATTGGGATAAACTGTAAATATGGAGGAAATGAAAATGAGACGTTTAAAAACTATGGTTGCTTTTTTTATGACAATGGTGATGGGCTGTACCATACTTCCAACTGCATCGGTAGATGCAATGGAGAATCAGTATCAGATTTCAGGAGAGACGGTAACTCCTCTTGTCAAAGATGGAGAAGATATCAGTAAAAAGGTAAATTCTGCTTTAAAGGAGGCTAATGCACGGGCAACGGAGGGAAAGTGTTATACGGTAAAGATTCCGGAGGGAACTTATTATATTTCAGAATCCCTTAAAATCAGAAGTAATACGGTATTGGACGCGACCGGTTGTACAATTGAGGCAAAAACGGGCAAGTTTAATATGATTGCTACGGGAAGTGTGGAAGAGAATTTAAAGGCAGAGGGATATAATGCCTATAAGAATATCACAATTGAAGGCGGAAAATGGATAAATGCAAAAAGCAATAAATCCAGTGGAATTCGTCTGTGTCGGGGAAGTAATATTGAAATTAAAAATATTGACATGAGCCATGGAAGTGAAAAGCATATGGTGGAAATGGCTGCGGTAGATGGCGTGAAGATTACCGGGTGTAAATTCCATGATTCCGACGTTAAGGATGCCAAGGAAAAATGTGAGGCAATTCAGTTGGATATTTGTGCAAACCAGGGAGCTTTTAGCAATATCCGGTACGATGGCACACCATGTAAAAATATTACAATTGATGGGAATACTTTTGAAAATGTATCCCGTGGTGTTGGAACCCATTCTATGTTATTGAACAGCTATATTGAGAATGTAAAGATAACAAACAATCAATTTTTGAATGTGGCACAGGAGGGAATTGTCTGTGTGAACTATGTGGATTGTCTGATTTCCGGAAACGTTATGAAGAATGTTGGCGGTGGCATTTTGTTTCACTTTAGCAAGACTTCTGAAAAATCTATCTATACAGCCATTGAGAACGGAAGTAAGCCTTATGATGGGAAGTTGCGTACCGATGCAAATTCTATTATTGAAAACAATCAGATTGAAACCCGTTACCACAAGTTATGTGATAAAAATGTGGGAATAGAGTTGTATGGAAGAAAATTCAGTAAGAAAGCTACAGGAGCAGATAAAGGAGTCATTCCGGCAGCAAATTATTATGTAGAGGGCGTGACGATTCGAAATAATAATATTTTGGCAGCGGGATACGGAATTAATCTGAATGACGCGAAGAACAATCAGATTATTGGCAATACAATTAAAGGAGCCAATTATGATTCTAAAGATCCAAAGAAAAACCAGTACAATGGTATTCGCGTGAGTACGGGAAGTACAGGAAATGTGATTAATGGCAATCAGATTAAAAAAATTCGTCAGACGGGAATTATGCTGTATGATAATTCCTCTGCCACGACGATAAATAACAATACGGTAAAGGATTGTTCTGCTTATGGAATTCGTCTGAATTTGAAGTGCAAAGTAACGAAATCCATGAAAAATAATAAAGTTTCCGGCTGTCCGAAAGGTAAGATTGTATATTCCAAAAAGGACGGGTGCTATGTGAAAGGCGGAAGCAAATAGTAAGGCTGGTAAAAGAACAACTAATGCCCCGGCATGGCTTAAGCCTGTGCCGGGGCATTGATGGTTTATTTGATATCTATTTTTCCTGAGCTTTCTGGTATTCTTCTTCGGAATACATTTTTATGATTGTTTCTTTCGGAATTCCGAGTGTAATCATATTGCGGATTGCGTCGCGGCGTCCCTGCTCAAGTCCCTGCTCAAGTCCCTGCTCAAGTCCCTGTGCGCGTCCCTGCTCAAGTCCCCGTTCAAGTCCTTCGCGGACAGCTTCTTCGCGTTCTAACGCGATTTGTCGGTCGAATGTGTAATCCAATTGTGTCACTTTTACCACCTCCGAACGATGTGCGGTCAGAAAATCCCTAAGGATATTTTCTTCGATGCATCGGTTGATTGCAAGGTTGATTGCGGTTTCCAGATTTTCATAGCCTTCCTGTCTGTGGTATTCCCTGACATAATCCACAAAAATCATGTATTCTTTTAACACCGGGCAGTGAGCCAGCAGGTCTTCATTATGTCCGGCATTGATGTTGTATACTCTGCATGTGAGCTCAAGCTCCGGATTTTCCACCGGTTTTTCAAAAGCATCGGAAAGCTTCAAATCGTATTGATCCGGCTGTGTTTCCTCACCGTTGTAAAATACGGCAAATTTTGGTATCGGAATA
>JAQXZD010000052.1 GCA_029227035.1 Lachnospiraceae bacterium | reverse complement strand
TCATAAGTAGAAGCACCTGCCTTAATTTGATACTTCTATTATATCAGAAAAGTGCTGGAAAATCCGCAAAATGCTGGATTTTCTAACACTTAATACGGAAAAATCCCGCACAAAAGTGCGGGACTTTGTCTACAGTCTGAGGAACCGCCACATGGCAGTTCCTTTTTTGCGCTTACCTGACAGTAACTTTCATCTTTACGGTCTTTGCACTTCCGTTTTTCAATACAACCTTTACTTTTACATACGCAGTTCCCTTTTTCTTTGCACGAACGGTTCCGTTCTTTGATACCTTTAAAACTTTCTTATTCGTTGTGCTGTAGGAAATCTTTTTTACATTCGTCTTATCCAGGGTACTGTTCAATACAACCTTGCATGTTTTTCCTTTTTTAATCTTTACCGTGCTCTTTTTAAGCTGAATGGATGCCTTGACCTTCTGTTCAAGCTGCCGGACTTCTTTCTCATCCACCAGAACATAGTCTGCCTTGTCTGTCATATTCAAAGATATGGAACCTGTCGGCGAGACAATATAGGTCTGGTCATTCACCAGGGTATATGTTTTCTGATCCCCGCTTTCTTTAACAATATACAACCTGTGTCCCACATACAAATCGCCACTGTCCGCTTTTATGGTATACAATTGCTTTCCATACGGATCACATACCGTTAACGTAATCTTTGTCTCGGCTCCTTCTGCATTTTTTCCTATTTTCTGGATATCCGTTCCGGTCAATACCGCTTCATCATTTTTCTCAGTCACCTCCACAACCGCTTTGGATGACGTCACTTTGCCGCTTCTGTCCTTTTCCACGGTAACCGTAATTTTGGTTGTGCCCTCCACTGACTTTATAGTGGTTGTCGTAGAACCGTCGCTGTTCGTACTGACGGTCTTATCTCCGGCGGATTTTTTATTAACGGTCAGCGTCCCCGTGGCAGCTTTCCCTGCCGAAGCTGCTGTCGCATAATCCTTGTATCCGATCAGATTTTTGCCCGCATTCTTGTCCGAAAGATATGCACGTACCTTATAAGTTCCTGCTGTTGCCGGCACCGTGGTTGTCCACTCTTCCCTGCCGTTTTTCTCAACACAGTATTCTACCGATGCCTTTGCATCTGCTGAATACGGATTCAAAGATGCAGTCACGGAAGAGGTACTGCCCTCTGTCTGCGTCAGGTTGGACAGTGTAATTTTCGTCTCTGCCGGAGTAATCTGATACGTCTTTGTAAGACTTCCCGTGTAACCGCTATTCGTCTTTGCCGCAATCTGCAATGTCACCGTTCCCGCGTTTTTCCCGGCGCTGCCTGTTGTGCTGTCCGTACTTATGATGGAAACAGAATATGCTGAAGTATCCAGCACCTGTCCGTCCAAAGTTAACGTCACATTCGGCATCTGCGTGTTTCCGGTATAGGTAAAAGAAGATGCAGAAAGGCTTACCGATGCCTTTGATAAATCTTTATCTCCTACGGTTCCGGAAGGACTGTATACCATATAGTTATTCGTATTTTTCAACGTGAGAATGCTGCCTGCGCCGGTTCCATACAGTTCTTTTGTTTCAGTATCATATTGAAATGCTGCCTGATTCCATGCATCCTTCGTATATGTATACCCATTTGCCGCTGACCCCGGAAGTGCCGCCAGAAACAGATTATACGGAGCTCCGATTGCACCATCATCACAATTCGTAATATCCACCAGATAATTGTTTCCATCATCCATAGTGACAATGTTCCACATATGCCCACCGGCTCCGGTTCCACCGGAAAGCGTACCGCTTACGATATAACAGGCAATTTGACTGCTCTGAAAATCCGTCAGCTCACACAGATAAGCAAACGCCTTGGAATAGCCCTCGCAGACGACATTCGTGCCCGTATCTTCATCAAATACATAGACAAGCTGCCATGGATCAATTCCCTCATTCATATCAGTGGTATCCATATTCTTCATGGCACTACTGTTATAAGTATTCAGATCACAAATCTTTGCCATATAGCTTTTTAGCTTTTCATAATCGGATTTCCCCTTATTTTCCTCTACAATTTTCTTTGCATTATCTGCCGCCTTCCGTGCCCTCTGCAGATTATCGGATGTATCCAGATTTGTCTTATATGATTCTCCCTGTGCAGCGTATTTTACGTTGACTGCAAGGCTGACTGTTATAGTATCAATTTTTTTCGTTGTACTATTTAACGACTTACTAGAACACTGACATTTTAGTGCTTTATCAACAGACTTATCATGCCAGTAAAGCTCATAGGGCATATCCGAAAGAAGACAATACCATACTTTTACAACATCAACAAACCCCTTAAACTTTCTCGTCGGGTTATCATCCGATACTGTAGGCCATGTGAATCTCGTATCATTATCCGGTATCGTAATTTGAATCTCCGTACTTATTCGTTCACCGGCAGCAATCTTTTTTATCGGCTCTTTCAACTCGTTATAAAGCCATTTTTCATTCTCATTCAGCGTTGTCTTTGCCCCCGATAAGGCTAAGCGGTTTATTCCTTTTGGCTGCTCAAAAAACAAAGACTCCACATATTTGTCATACAGTTCTTCATTATTCCACTGTCCGGATGTATCGGATACCATATGTATCTCTGATTTTACAGTATCTGCCTTTTCCGCTGCATATGCCGCAGACGGCATTGTTAATATCATACTTCCGGAAAGTATCATTCCCAGTAAACGGCTTCCCAATTTTCTCATATCACACCCCCTGTAATCTTATCTCTCAGTTTTGCGTCGCAATTTCCGTATGATTCATTGTACTCTCTTTCCATTGAAAATACAATCCTGCGTGATTGTTTTGAATATGTACCTACGCTGTGTTAAATTATAGTTAAATTTATTTCATGATAATTAACATCTGCTCAATTGTTCATTTGCAATGCATTTGATATGATTAGCATATAAACAATGAACGATGTTAATAAAATCAAAGGGAGTATGAACTATGCAGATAGGAAAAACAATACGAAAATACCGAAAAGAAAAAGGTATGACACAAGAAGAAATGGCCAAGCGCTTAGGTGTTACAACACCTGCCGTGAATAAATGGGAGAACGATAATTCTTATCCGGATATCACGCTACTTGCCCCAATTGCACGTCTTCTTGGCATATCACTTGATACACTACTTTCTTTCCAGGAAGAACTGACAACAGAGGAAATCACTTCTATTATTATGGAAGCTGACCAAAAATTGAAAACTTCTGCCTATGATGAAGTTTTTCTTTGGAGTAAATCCATCATCGAAACGTATCCAAATTGTTTGACACTAATATGGCAACTGGCATCTCTTTTAGATGCACAGCGTTTAATAAAAGATATTCCGAACGCTACCGGTTACGATGATTATATTCTTTCCTGTTACAACAGAGTATTAGAAAGTGAAGAAGAAACTCTTCGTACCAGTGCGGCAGATTCTCTTTTTGGATATTATTTGCGAAATGAGCAGTACGAAAAGGCCGAACACTATTTGCAGTATTATTCCATGCAAAATCCACTTCGCAAATTAAAGCAGGCAACCATTTATAGAAAAACAAACCGAACCGAGGATGCATACAAGGCTAATGAAGAAATATTATTCTCCGAATATCAAATACTTAGCGAGACTGTACATAATTTATATCTTCTTAGCTTAGGAGAACAAAATTTTTCCAAAGCACATTTACTGGTAGATAAGCAACAGATGCTGGCAAATTTATTTGATATGGGAAAATACCATGAAGCTGCTTGTAAACTGGAGCTTGCAACCATAGAAAAAGATGTGGATACCATTTTGGATACCATGGAAATAATGCTGCACTCTCTTGATGATATAAACATTTTTACTACATCACCTTTGTATGAACATATGAATTTCAAGAAAACAAGCAGCACTTTCTCCGAACAGCTCAAACAAGAATTATTAAATTGTTTTCGAGATAGAGAAACCTACGGATTTCTTGATAACAATGAACGCTGGAGAATAATCACACAGCAAATAAGTGATTAATTAACCAGACATTCTTAATAACCAAGTGCGATAGACGGGGCTCGAACCCAAGTATAAAATCGCTCAAAAGCCAATAAAATCAAGGAGAAACGGACACCCCTTATCTGGAAATTAACCACTTTCTTAACCAAATATATTTAATAGTGCTTTAGAAAAATGGGAATGGTAAAAGGGAAATGGGAATTTACTGTTTCCCATTTTTTTGTTGATTTTTCGGGCTTTGCAGGCATTTGGGCAAATGGGCTCCGCGAGGTAATAGTACAACTCGCGGAGTTTTCGTCGTGGCACTCGGACGCAACGTCGTTCCGTTCTCGGCAACTCCACTCCGTTCCGTTTGCCTGCGCTACAGAACGCCTGCGCCTATCCGTGCATGGACGGATACTGGGTATCAGGTAAATAACTCGCACCTTGAGTCACTTCCAAAAAGATGAGAAAATTGAAATAGTTTAAAACTATTTACACTTTTCAAACCAAGGGAGGTAATCATCAATGGACACACGTTCCGCAAAGCGTAGCTACTGTATAC
>JAQXZD010000051.1 GCA_029227035.1 Lachnospiraceae bacterium | reverse complement strand
TAATTCAAAGAGGAGATGTCTACTATGCAGATTTAAGACCGGTTGTGGGTTCGGAACAGGGCGGAGTCCGGCCGGTATTAATTATCCAGAATGATGTCGGCAACAGGCACAGCCCAACCGTAATCTGTGCGGCCATCACGTCACAGATGCACAAGGCAAAGCTTCCGACGCATGTGGAATTAAACTGTGAGAAATATGATCTTGCGAAGGATTCCGTCGTTTTGCTGGAACAGCTTCGCACAATTGACAAAAAGCGGTTAAAAGATAAAGTCTGTCATCTGGACAATCAGATTCTGGTCAAAATTGATAAGGCTTTGGAGATCAGTCTGGAACTGTATACATAACTTGACGGAATACAGTTCACATGATATGATTCCTATTGTTTGTATGTATTTCACGAAAAGGAGAAGAAAATGGAAGAAGGTTCCCATCCCGGTAGGGATAATATTTTCAAGAAGATCATAAGTTTTTTAAATGCGCCGTCGCATGATGATGAGATGACACAAAAAGAGGTTGTTTCCATGGTTCAGGAAGGGCGCAAAGACGGAAGCCTGCGTGCTTTCGAAGCAGAGATGATTAACAATATCTTTGAATTCGGTGAAAAAGAAGTCAAAGATATTATGACGCGGCGCAAGAATATCGTTGCCATTGACGGCGAGATGTCCTATAACGACGTTGTTGCATTTATTATGAACAACAGCAAGTCGCGCTATCCGGTTTATCTGGATGACATCGACAATATTATCGGTGTCTTACATATTCGGGACGCATTTGCTTTTGCCCAGAAAAATGAGGTGTTCCGCACTTCGGTAAAGGATATTCCGGATCTGGTGCATGAAGTGGATTTTGTGCCGGAGACATTGAACATTCATACCCTTTATAAGAAGATGCAGAGTAAAAAGAATCATCTGGTGATTGTTGTGGATGAGTACGGACAGACCTCCGGACTGGTGGCCATGGAGGATATTCTGGAGGAGATTGTCGGCAATATTGAAGATGAATATGATGACGAGGAACAACTGATTCGGAAGAACCCGGACGGAAGTTACACCATAAACGGACTTGCCAATATGGAGGATGTCATTGAAACTCTGAAGCTTCCGATTGAGGAGGATGCCTTTGAGACTTTGAACGGACTTCTGGTATCACTGCTGGACAAAGTGCCGAATGACGGAGAGACGGCAAGAGTCTGTGCTTACGGTTATGAATTCCTGATTCGTAAGGTGGAGGATAAGATTATCCATGAGGTACAGGTGAAAAGAACCGAAGATATGGTGGATAAGCCACTTGCATGAACCGGAAAGTAATGGTAAAATTATACATAAATACATGTAGGAAAAGAGGATTTAGGTTATGTCAGGACATTCCAAGTTTGCGAATATCAAGCATAAGAAAGAAAAAAATGATGCGGCAAAAGGAAAAATCTTTACCATGATTGGTCGAGAGATTGCCGTTGCTGTAAAGGAGGGCGGTCCGGATCCGGCGAATAATTTTAAGCTGGCTCAGGTGATTACAAAGGCAAAAGCCAATAATATGCCGAACGATACCATAGAGCGTGGTATTAAAAAGGCCGCAGGAGACGGTGGAAGCGTCAATTATGAGACTGCCACTTATGAGGGGTATGGTCCGAGCGGCACTGCAATCATTGTCAAATGTCTGACGGACAACAAGAACCGTACAGCTGCAAATGTCCGCAACGCTTTTACAAAGGGACAGGGAAGCATCGGAACACAGGGATGCGTATCTTATATGTTCGATGAGAAGGGACAGATTATCATCGACAAAGAAGAATGTTCCATGGATGCGGATGATCTGATGATGCTGGCGTTGGATGCGGGAGCAGAGGATTTCTCGGATGAAGAGGACAGTTTTGAGATTACGACTGCCCCGGCAGATTTTGATGCCGTACATAAAGCGTTGGAGGAACAGAATATTGCGATGGTTTCCGCAGAAGTCACCATGATTCCTCAGACTTATGTCACACTTACGGAAGATGCGGATATTACCAATATCGGAAGAATACTGGATCTTTTGGATGAAGATGATGATGTTCAGGAAGTATATCATAACTGGGAAGAATAAAATAACCTTGGGTTAGTTAGGAGGCAGATATGAAAAAAATCTTATTTGCTGCGTCGGAGTGTGTTCCGTTTATCAAAACTGGCGGATTGGCTGACGTATGTGGAGCATTGCCGAAAGCATTTGACCGAAGATACTGGGATGTACGGGTTGTGATTCCGAATTACAGTTGTATTCCGGAGAAATATCGCAATCGTTTTGAGTATGTGACACATTTCTATATGAGCGCGGGCTCTTATATTACCAATAAGTATGTCGGAGTACTGCAGTATAAACAGGATGGTATTACCTATTATTTTATTGATAATCAGGAATATTTTAACTGTTTTGTTCCGTATGGGGATGTGCGCTATGATATTGAGAAGTTTACCTTTTTTGATAAAGCGGTACTTTCCATGCTTCCGCAGGTAGGATTTCATCCGGATATTATTCACTGCCATGACTGGCAGGCAGGATTGATTCCGGTATATCTGAAGAATGAATTTCAGGCAGATTCCTTTTTCTGGGGTATCAAGACAATCATGACCATACATAACCTGAAATTTCAGGGTATATGGGATGTCAAGACCATGCAGGGATTAACCGGATTTCCGAGGAACCTGTTTACGGCAGATAAACTGGAATTCAACAAAGATGCCAACATGCTTAAGGGAGGACTGGTGTACGCAGATTACATCACTACCGTCAGCGACACCTATGCCCAGGAAATACAGACTCCGTACTACGGAGAGGGATTGAACGGTTTGCTTTCTGCCCGCCATTTTGACATGCAGGGAATTGTAAACGGAATCGATTATGATGTTTACAATCCGCAGACCGATTCCAAGATTTATATGAATTATTCTGCAGAGGATTTCCGCAAAAAGAAGTCGGTTAATAAGGAAAGACTGCAGGAGGAGCTTGGTCTTGCCGTCGATAAGAAAAAGTATATGGTAGGACTGATTTCCCGTCTGACTGACCAGAAAGGTCTGGATCTGATCAACGCCATCATGGACAGACTGGTGGATGAATATACGCAGTTCGTGGTAATCGGAACCGGAGAACCGCAGTATGAAAACATGTTCCGCCACTATGCCTGGAAATATCCGGATCGTGTATCTGCCAATATCTGTTATTCGGATGATTTGGCACATAAGCTTTATGCAGCCGCAGATGCTTTCCTCATGCCTTCGCGCTTTGAGCCTTGCGGTCTGACACAGCTTATCTCTTTCCGGTACGGAACGATTCCGATTGTCCGTGAAACCGGTGGACTTAAGGATACCGTACAGGCATATAACGAATACGATAACAGCGGAGACGGATTTTCTTTTACCAATTATAATGCAGATGAGATGCTTCAGGTTATCAATTATTCCAAGCATATCTATTATGATCGTAAGAGACAGTGGAATCAGATGGTGGAGCGCGGCATGGCAAATGATTTTTCATGGAATGCTTCGAAGTTCCGCTATGAAGGTTTGTATAACTATCTTCTCGGTGAATAAAAAAATATATATTTCACATGATAAGAACGGACATTTGTCCGTTCTTTTATTATGCACACTCGCACAGATGAAACAGTGTTGCGGAACGTGCTTGTCCACTTTATTCTATGTAAATCGGGAGGAAATATGGCAGATACGGAAAAGAAAAGAGAAGAGCAAAACGAGGACATCAAAGAATTCGGACAGACTGTGCTTCGAACAGACAGGAGTAATACGGCAATTTACTTATTGTCCATCATTGGTGAGATTGAAGGACACGAATGTCTTCCCGCCACTGCCAAAACCACAAAGTATGAGCATGTTCTTCCGAAGCTTGCAGCGGTAGAAGATGATGAAGGGGTGGATGGGGTACTGCTTCTTTTGAATACCATGGGAGGCGATGTGGAAAGCGGTCTTGCCATCGCAGAAATGGTTGCCTCCATCAGTAAACCCACCGTGTCACTGGTACTTGGGGGAAGCCACTCGATTGGAGTGCCCCTTGCGGTTTCGGCAGATTATTCCTTCATTGTGCCCACCGGAACCATGGTCATTCATCCGGTGCGAATGAGCGGAACGGTAATCGGTGCCAAGCAGACTTATGATTATTTTAAACAGATGCAGGACCGGATTGTCGGCTTTATCGCTTCACACTGTTCCGTCACCACAGACCGCGTGGCGGAAATGATGATGAATACGCAGATGCTGACCAAGGATCTGGGAACGATTCTTGTTGGAAAACAGGCTGTGGAAGAGGGAATTATTGATGCAGTCGGGGGAATTTCGGACGCATTCTCCGCCCTGCACCGAATGATTGAAGAACAGAAAATGGAAAACAGGTAATTTATCAGCTATGGGATGACATTCAAAACGAAATATGCTAAAATACTTTTTATTGAAGAAAAAGAGAAGGAGTGTGTCCCATGGCGGGTAACCGTAATGCTTCCAGTAAAAGAAGACAGACAAAAAAAGAGAGAATGGCAGAACAGGAGAAAGCACAGGCTTTCCAGGTGGAAGTTATTCTGTGGATTATCGTTGCAGTGGCATTGCTCCTGTTTATCAGTAATCTGGGATTTGGCGGCACAGTCGGAAAAGCAGTAAGCGGATTTCTGTTCGGTTTATTCGGTCTGATCGCCTATATTCTTCCGATCGTTCTTTTGCTTGGAAGTTTTTTTGCAGTATCCAATAAGGGAAATTTCATGGCTTCCGTAAAGCTGGTTGCCGCTGTGCTGTTCGTGGTGTTTTTATGTGTATTTATGGCGTTGTCGCTGGGCGGTTCGAACGTGATGAAGCCCCTTGAGAACTATACATATTGTGCACAGAACCGAACCGGCGGCGGAATTGTCGGAGGTTCGATTGCATATTATATGGTAAAGGCCTTTGGCATGATCGGTTCCTATATTATCGACATTATTGTTCTTATCGTATGTCTGGTACTGATCACGGAACGTTCCGCATTGAACGGTATGAAGCGTGGCGGACAAAAAGTCTACGAATCCGCAAAGGAAAGTAACGAGAAATACCGCGAATACCGTGAATACAAAGCCAAAGAACGTCGCATGGACCATAAGGTGTCCGGCGTATCCACGGATACCAAGCTGGAGAAACGCAAAAAGAAGGAAAAGCTCTCTGATGAGATGGGAGAGCTTCACCCGCAGGAAGAAATTCCTGCGAACATACAAAAAAAGAAGGTGCCGATTGCCGCGGAAGGAAAACCTGTACCGGTAAAACAGGAACCTGTAAAACCGGTTATTTCCGGCAATTTCACGCCGGACACCGCAGCACCTGCACCTGTCCCGGAAGAAGCATCGGCTTATGTTCCGGAGGAGATTTCTCCTGTTGCTGCACCCAAGAAAAAATCCCACGCTTCCGAGGAAGAGATTCAAAAGGAAGTGGAGAATGTCACGCAGGAGATTGCAGCGGTTCAGACTCCACAGAAAAAATATGTATTTCCACCGATCAATCTTCTTTCGAAGGGCTCCGGCAAGCGGGCAGCCAACACCGAACATCAGCTTCGTGAAACTGCCGACAAGCTGCAACAGACTCTGCAGACCTTCGGTGTCAACGTGACTGTGACCAATATCAGTTGCGGCCCTGCCGTCACCCGGTACGAAATCCAGCCGGAGATGGGGGTTAAAGTCAGCAAGATTGTTGGACTTGCGGATGATATCAAACTGAATCTTGCCGCCGCGGATATTCGAATCGAAGCACCGATTCCGGGAAAAGCTGCTGTTGGAATTGAAGTTCCCAACAAGGAAAACGTCACAGTCTCTTTCCGGGAGTTGATTGAGTCTTCGGAATTTA
>JAQXZD010000050.1 GCA_029227035.1 Lachnospiraceae bacterium | reverse complement strand
CGCTGCGTCATCAATCAGAGATTGATGACATTGTATGAAGTTTTGAAGGTACAAACCTTAAATAATCCTCGATAGCTCAATGGTAGAGCACTCGGCTGTTAACCGAGTTGTTGTAGGTTCGAGCCCTACTCGGGGAGTTTTTTTGTAAAAGTATTGTTTTGTATTATGGCTCCATGGTCAAGCGGTTAAGACATCGCCCTTTCACGGCGGTAACACGGGTTCGATTCCCGTTGGAGTCACTGACTGTAAAGCTGATAACTCGGCTGAGCGTCAAAGGAGAGCGTTTTATAAGACATGTGCCGATGTGGCTCAATTGGCAGAGCAGCTGATTTGTAATCAGCAGGTTATCGGTTCGAGTCCGATCATCGGCTTTTCCTTTTATGGACCATTAGCTCAGTTGGTTAGAGCAACCGGCTCATAACCGGTCGGTCCTGGGTTCGAGTCCCCGATGGTCCACTTTAACTTGAATAAACAACAGAGAATATGGCCTAGTGGCTCAGTTGGTTAGAGCGCCGCCCTGTCACGGCGGAGGTCACGGGTTCGAGTCCCGTCTGGGTCGTTTATAGTGACAACATTTACTTAGTAAATGTCGCTACGTCTTCAATTGAAGACAATGTTTAAATTATTGGTGTGGGATCTTAGCTCAGCTGGGAGAGCATCTGCCTTACAAGCAGAGGGTCATAGGTTCGAGCCCTATAGGTCCCATCTGTGCCGGCGTGGCGGAACTGGCAGACGCGCAGGACTTAAAATCCTGTTGTGGTGACACAGTACCGGTTCGATTCCGGTCGCCGGCATTACATCTTGATTATGGTTATAATGTGTGCTATAATAAAGGATGTGGTTAAATTAATATGTGTGCGTAGCTCAGCTGGATAGAGCACTTGGCTACGGACCAAGGTGTCGGGGGTTCGAATCCTCTCGCGCACGTAGTGGAAGCTAGTAAAATCAACGTTTTACTAGCTTCTTATTTTTCATTTGATGTAAAATTCATGCTGGCGCATATCGCTTGCGACTCTTTGTTAGAAAATTTTTAGATGGTTTATGATTAAGGAGGGAAATGGAAGTGGATACATTAACAGTAACAAAGATTCAGAACAACATATACAGGATACAGGAAGACAGCAGCTTTATCAATGTGGATGCATATCTTATATGTGGGGAAAAAGAGGCTGTGGTGATAGACGGTCTGGCCATCACCAAGGGACTTTATGAATGCGTGAGAAAGATTACAGACAAGCCGGTATCCATGATTGTTACGCATGGACATCCGGATCATGCAGGTAACGGCATGTTGGAATTTATGGAAGCAGGATTTGAGGTTTTCGTTTCGTTTAAGGACTTGTATCTGATAGAGGAAATGTATGGAGATGCTTTTCAAGCGGAGAAGGTTCACAATTTGGAAAATGGAATGAAATTTGATCTGGGTGGAACAGAGTTGGAAGCGATGGCAATGCCGGGACATACAAAAGGTTCGACTCTTGTATATATGCCGAAGGAAAAGCTGATTTTCAGCGCAGATGCAATCGGTTCCGGTGGTTTCTGGATACAGCTTCCGGAAAGCCTTCCGTTAAAGGATTATATGGAGCCTTTGTATCAGTTGCAGGCTTTTTTGGAGCAGCATGAAGGGATTAAAATATATCCGGGACATTCTTATCAGATAGAGCCTTATCTGCAGGAGGGACAGGATTATCTGGATAAGGAATATGTGGATGAATTGATTGATATTACAAGAGACATCATTGACGGAAAAGAGGTTGGAGAAAAGACAGAGATAGAAATGGATATGATGAAGGGAATTGATGTCAGGACAGTAAAGAGAAGATGTGTTGTTGACTATTGTTATGATGCGGAACATATTCTTGAAAAATAGATATAGCGTATATAATAAAAAGGGAAGAAATCAGAAAGAGAGGGAATGAGATGTATTGTAAAAAATGCGGAACACAATTGAAGGAAGATGCGAGTTTCTGTAGTCAGTGTGGGGCGCCGGTTAAGCAGCCGGAAGCAAAGCCGCAGAAAAGCAAAGTATCAGGAGTTATGTTGGGGCTGGAGATTACACTTGGGGTGGTGGCGATTCTTGGAATCAGTGTGTTTATGATCCGGAAGCTGAAACCGGATATGGAAGACAAATTCCAGGGACATTTGGAAAGCACAGAACGTGAAAGCTCTGAGCGAGAAGAAAAAGATGCCTACGAGCTGATGCTTGAGGTGATTGAGGAAGAGAAGCTGGAAAAGAGAAGTCATTTGAATGATTCTGAGGATTTGTATTTTCAGCAGACATGGGAGAACATAAGCTGGAATGGGTTACTTGGTGGTGCAATTGTGGATTTGGATGGGGATGATTCAGAAGAGGCGATTGTTGTCTATATAGAAAATATAGAGGATGAGTACGGAAGTCAGCAGCGCGTTCTGGCAGACATTTATACGGCAAAAGACAAAGAGGCAGTCCGGGTGGCAGAAGGGCTTATATTGAGCGATAATGTGGGCAGAGATGAAGTTGATATCTGTGTTTATCTGAAGGAAACAGAGGATGGCTATCGGTTGATTGGAGATACCTATAATACGTACTGGCATTGGGCAGACGGAGGAGAGTGGGAACTTTATTCCTATGATTGCAGTACACCGGATTATAAACAGATTGCGGATTATGCCATTGCTGGAAGTGCACTGGAACCGGTTGATGAGATAAATCACCGGAATGCAGCAAAGGAAGCGGGACTTGAGAATGTTACACAAGGACTGAGTTATGCGCCGCTTTTGCTTCAGGATCAGGATATCCGGATGATTTGCAACGTGAGCACGGAAATCGAAGAGGGAATCGAGTACTATACGGAGGATGGAAATCCACTTCCGGTGAGATATGGAAAGATATATTTTTTCAACTATACGGATGAAGCATACCGGCTGGATGATCAGGCAACGCAGGAGTTTATAAACCAGGAGATACAGCGTTATAGCTGGACCGGAACAGAAGATTATGAGGAAGAGTATATCTTTCCAAACAGTGATACGGAAGAACTGACAGATTCGGATTTGGAACTTATTGCGGACAATCCGGACATGCTTCGTAAGGCAAGAAATGAGATCTATGCCCGTTACGGAAGAATGTTTCAGGATGAGAAACTGCAGGCATATTTTAATGAAAAAAGCTGGTATCGTCCGTCCATCGAACCGGAGGATTTTTCCGAGGATATGTTGAATGAGACGGAGAAAAAGAACTGCCGACTGATTAAAAAATACGAAGAAAAACTGAAATAGGCGGAAAAAGAATGCTTACATACAATTTGAAAAATCGTGGCGATGCCCCGAAGTACTATTACATCTACAAAATGATCCGCAAGGATATTGAGAGCGGAAATTTGAAAAAGAATGAAAAACTTCCATCTAAACGCAGTCTTGCCGAACATCTCGGAGTCAGTCTGATTACCGTGGAGAATGCGTATCAGATGCTGAAGGATGAGGGATATATAGAAACGCGGGAGAGAAGCGGTTATTATGTGTGTGAGATTCATGCAATCCTGCCGGTGAAAAGTAAGAACCGGACTCTGCAGATGCTGACGGACGCAGGGGAAGAGAAGGAGGACGGACGACTGGACAATACGGCGGGGGATTCGTTTCCGTATTCGCTGTATTTTAAGACGGTGCGAAGTGTCATTACGGATTATGGGGAGGAACTGCTTCGCCGTTCTCCGAATGAGGGATGCTCTATTTTGCGAAACAGTATCGCTGCCTATCTGCTTCGTTACAGGGGCGTATTTGCCCAGCCAAGGCAGATTATTATCGGTTCCGGAGCCGAGCATTTGTATGGGACGGTTGTGCGGCTTCTTGGAAAAGACAAGATTTACGGGATTGAGGATCCCTCTTATCACCAGATTCGAAAAGTGTATGAAGGAACGGGCGCAAAGTGCGAGTTATTGGCGATGGGACAAGATGGAATACGTGCAGACCTGTTGGAGAAAACCAATGCGGATGTTTTGCATGTGACGCCTTTTCACAGTTATCCATCCGGGGTTACGGCACCGATAGCCAAGCGGTATGAGTACCTGGCATGGGCAAGGGAAAAGGAACGTTATATAGTCGAAGATGATTTTGACAGCGAGTTTTTCATGCCCGGAAAGCCCATAGAGACACTGTTTATGCTGGATGATCATAATTCGGTTATCTATATCAATACGTTTTCCAAGAGCTTGTCTCCATCGATTCGTATGGGATATATGATTCTGCCGGAGCAGCTTTTGGAGCGGTATTATGAGACTTCAGGCGGTTTTTCCTGCACGGTTCCTGTTTTGGAACAGTATGCGCTGGCAGAATTTATGAATAAAGGGTATTTTGAGCAGCATTTAAGCCGCATGAGACGTAAAAGAAATACCGAACAGGAAAAGAAACATTCTTGAGATGTTTCTTTTTTTTATAAAAAGTATTGACACTATGCTGTAAATGGTGTATATATAACACATGAACAGTTGAAGCGCAAGAGGAGGTGGAAGCAGCGAATGAAGATATTACAGAATTCGGGCGAGCCGATTTATCAGCAGATAGCAAGGCAGTTTCGGAATGATATTCTGGCAGAAAAATACAAACAGGGCGAATACCTTCCGTCTATCCGCGGGTTGGCGAAGGAATTGAAAATCAGTGTGATTACCACGATGAAGGCATACGAGGAACTGGAAGCGGAAGGCTTGGTGACAGCGGTACAGGGAAAAGGCTTTTATGTTAACGCACAGGATAGTGAGATGTTAAAGGAGCAGCATATGAGAAAAGTGGAGACGGCATTAATGGAAGCTATCTCGGCGGCAGAGGTCGCTGGAATGAGTGACGAGGAATTGAAGATGACATTGCAGACATTGTTGGATATGAAGGAATAGAATCGACAGGATAGAAGGAGAATAGGAATGGAATTAGAATATGCAATAAAAGGACAGGATATCTATAAAAAATATAAGAGTTTTGAGTTAAATATACCGGAACTGTTAATTCCGAAGGGATTTGCCACGGCACTCATCGGAGAAAACGGAGCAGGTAAGACCACACTTTTAAATATTCTTGCCGGAATTCGCCTTGATTATAAGGGAAGGCTTGAGTATTTTGGAAGTTATGATGACAAGGAGCGAGAGAATAATCCGGTTGTAAAGGAGAAAATCGGATATACCGGCCCGGGCAATTATTATCTGCCGCAGTGGAAAGTACAGCAGGTGGCAAAAATCAGCGGGCTTTTGTTTGAAAATTTTCACGAAAATCGTTTTGAGCAGTTGTGTGATGAGCTGTCAATCGGTGCTGATTCCAAGGATAAGAAGAAAAAGGTCAGTTCCCTTTCCGATGGAAACCGTATGAAGCTGATGATTGCGGGTGTGCTTGCCAGAGATACGGAGCTTTTGATTATGGATGAACCGGCTTCTCCACTGGATCCGTTGATGAGGGACCGGCTGTGTGAGATTATCCGGGAATATCTGTTGGAGGAGGAAGGACAGAGAAGTGTCTTCTTTTCCACACACAATATTTCCGACATGGAGAATGTGACGGATTACGCAATTATTATGGCAAACGGAAAGATTGCAGAGGCAGGTTTTGTGGAAGATCTGAAAGAAAAATATGTGATGGTCAAGGGCGAGAATTCGGATATCGAGTGTGCGAAGAAGGTATTGTATTCCATATCGACAAATCGTTACGGCTATGAAGGAATCTGCCTGTCCGAGAAGCTGGATCAGCTTGCAGGCTGTGATATCAGTGTGGAGACAGCAACACTTTCACAGATCAGTGTAGCCATAATGAAGAATTTTTCACGGATGAAATAAAGGGAGGCAGCTATGAAGAAATTTTTTAAACGATATTTTGCACTGACTTCGACAGGATATCGTATTGTTTCCCTGATTTTGTTACCGCTTTTGATTGCAGGGATAACGGAACTGTATATTGTCATGGGAGGAAAGAATGCCGGAGTTATGCTGATACAGGTATGGGTGTATGTCCTGATTTTTGAAGTTATCGCAGATGTCTGGTTCCTGGGCGGAAGCTGTATCCAGAATGCCCATGAGATGGAGTATTTGAAAACTTCGTTATCCGGAACAAAGCTGATTAAGCACGGGGTGATTGGAGATATTTTGCGAAGAGCTCTGTATTTTTCCATTTTGATTTTGCTTGTTTTTGTGCAGACAAAAGAACTGCAGTATCTTCTGGTTGGAATCCTCAATTTTTCGGTGGTTATGATTATCTTAAATATTACGAGAGCTTTAAGCGGTGCAAATCAGGTGATGATGATATCGGTATTTCTTGGCAGTGTTCTGGAAGTATTGGTATTTCTTCTGACATGGTTTGTACAACGTGCCGGGATGAAAATGTTTATTTTGGTAACAGTTGCAGCAGTGGTGCTGGCAGTGGCAGTCAGCATCTTTACAGTATGGCATGTGATGCATTGTGTGAAAGGAGATTATTATGAAGAAGGATCTGGTCAAAGCTTTTAAGCTGTTGCCGTATGGGTTGAGTGTAAAGAGTACGATAGTTCTTTTTGTTTTGTTTTTGGCACTTGGAATTGGACAGATAGTACTTGCACCGTTTGGAATGGGTGATTCCTATTTTAATACGGGAGCAGTATTTATCTTTGCAGCCATGATGTTCCCGGGACAGTTATTGCTTTCCGGTGATGTGGCTTCGTTTGTGCAGACATCACCGTATAAGAAAAAAATACAGGTACAGATGCAGACGAATCTGGAATTGGTTGCAAGCCTGGTCGGAATAACAATTATCGTGATTATCTATGGAGTTCATATGGCGATGCGACCGGAAAATACGGTAGAACTGATGAAAGGTTTATTATTTTCCGGAATGGCTATGCTTTTTATTGAAACGATTAATACGCTGCTCTATAAATATTTTATCTTGTCGCTGATTGTTATTTATGTGCTTACATTTACATATATGATGCTTCCTATTGCCGGAATAAAAACCATGAACGGACCGGTGATCACATATATTGCGAACACTCCGGCACTGGCAATTGTGGTCTGCTATGTGCTGGGCATAATCGGAGCTGTCGGAAATTATCTGGTTTCATCGCTTTTTTACAAGAAAGAGTTTTCTAAGATGGCATATGCTGCCGCATTAAAACGGAACTAAAGTTTTTGAGTATAATTCGAAAAATATTCGGCACACTATCTCTGTAACAAATTAATCAAACCGCCGGGAAACAGAAACCGGGCGGAATCTAGGAGGTAGGATATGTCTTACAACAGTACAGAAAAAAACAAGGCTGAGTCTTCCAACTGTTTTTCAAATCAGACAAGTGGCAAGGCTTCAAACAAAACAAGCAACAAAACAAGCAACAAGACTTCAAATAAGTCAGAGAACAAGACTTCTGACATGACGGATTCAAAAAACAGCTTTCAAAGCTAAGCATTGGTTTCTTAATAACAGGACGAGAGTTTCCTGCATATGCTAACAGTAAAGAACAGACTATGGAGTAACCCTTCATGGTCTGTTCTTATTTTATAACGGAGGGAAAACGGATGAAAACATTTGATATTGTATATGCATCGGAACTGGATAAGACCCTGCGGGAGACCGGAGGCATATTGATTGACATACGGGATCGGAAAACTTTCCGGAAAGAGCACTGGCCGGGAGCTGTGAATAAACCTTATGATGAGATGGAGCAGCAGGGCCTGCGGCTTCCGAAAAACCGAAAGCTGATTCTCTATTGCGAACATGGAGGCGGAAGCATGCAGCTTGCCAGAAACCTTGGAAAAGAGGGATATCAGGTGGCAACGGTGGTGGGAGGATACGAAGCAATGAAAAAAGTTCAGGAAAACTATTTCAAAAATGGACAGAATGTGTAACAATAGAAGTAGCAAATATATAGAGAGAAAGAGTAATACGGATGAATACATTTGAATTGGTTGTTCCCTGCCATTTCGGACTGGAGGCAGTGGCAAAGAGAGAAATATATGATCTGGGATATGAGATTACCCGGGTGGAAGATGGAAGAGTCACCTTTGAGGGAGATGCGGAGGCAATCTGCCGTGCCAATATTTTTCTGCGCAGTGCAGAGCGGGTCCTGCTTTTGGTGGGACGATTCCGGGCAGTCACTTTCGACGAACTTTTTGAGGGAATTAAGGCGCTTCCGTGGGAACAGTATATTCCAAAGGACGGAAAAATCTGGATTAAAAAAGCTTCTTCCATTAAAAGTAAGCTTTTCAGTCCTTCGGATATTCAGTCGATTGCAAAGAAGGCAATTATCGAAAGATTAAAAAAGTCTTACCGCATCGACTGGTTCCCGGAGGATGGAGCGGTTTATCCGATTCGGATTTTTCTGCTGAAGGATGAAGTGATGGTAACTCTGGATACCTCCGGAGATTCCCTGCACAAGCGCGGCTACCGGCTTATGACGAGTAAGGCTCCTCTGACGGAGACACTGGCAGCGGCATTGATTATGCTGACGCCGTGGAAAAAAGACCGGATACTGGTGGATCCGTTTTGCGGAAGCGGAACTTTTCCAATCGAGGCTGCAATGATGGCAGCAAATATTGCACCGGGACTGAACAGGTCCTTTGTTGCGGAGAAGTGGGACAACCTGATTCCAAAGAAGCTTTGGTATGAAGCGGCGGAAGAAGCCGCGGAGCTGGTGGACATGGATATCGAAGTGGATATTCAGGGATATGATATTGACGCGGAAGTGGTACGGGCTGCGCGGGAGAATGCAAAGCGCGCAGGCGTGGAGAAGCTGATTCATTTTCAGGAACGGGCAGTGGCGGATCTGCATCATCCGAAAAAGTATGGATTTATCATTACCAATCCGCCTTATGGAGAGCGTCTTGAGGAGAAAAAGGAGCTTCCGGCGCTGTATACACAAATCGGACAGGCATATAAGTCTTTGGATGCGTGGTCTCTTTATATGATTACCAGTTATGAGGATGCAGAGCGCTATATCGGAAGGAAGGCGGATAAAAACCGTAAAATATATAATGGTATGATAAAGACATATTTTTACCAGTTTATGGGAGCAAAACCGCCAAAACGAAGAGCGACGGGGAAGGACTTGTAAAGCAATGAAGTACTCAAAGAGATATATTGTATTTACCGTTCTGCTGATATTTGTATTTCTTCTCAAATTTCAGATTTGGGGTGCGGACAGAGCGCAGGTAGGGGAGTTCCGAGGAGGAAGTCTGGATGCGCAGGTCTGGAATCCGCTGGTGGCAGGCGATGTGAATGCGAAGCAGATAAAGGCAGTTATTGACAACCGGGAATACGACAGTGATGATGAAAATTTTTATATGAACGAAGACCGGAATATTATGGTTCCGGTATCCATGCTCAGGGACGCATTAAATTGCAGCGCCCGTGTCTATGACGAGCAGGAGCTTTTGGTTGAGAAACACAGTCAGTCCATTGCTTTTCGGCTGGGAGAGAAAACGGCATATGTAAACGGAGAGGAGCAGGATATCACCTCTTCTCTTGCCCGGAGGGGAGACCGCCTTTTTGTGAGTCTGAATGATTTATCGGAACTTCTGGGTTATCATTATACCTTTGATATTGCGACAAATACGATTACGGCATCCGATACCGATACTTCAGCCGTGATTCCGGCAAAGTATGACTTAAGGGATAAGGAACGGGTGTCTAAGATTTACAATCAGGGTGCCTATGGAACCTGTTGGGCTTTTGCGGCAACGAGTGCTTTGGAATCTTCTTTGCGACCGGAGGAGAAGAGCGCTTTTTCCGTGGATCATATGAGTATGAGCAATTCGTTTCATGCAAATCAGTTTGACGGTGGAGAATATACCATGGGGATGGCATACCTTGCAGCATGGCAGGGACCGGTCTATGAGAAGGATGATCCATACGGCGATAACCGGACCGACAATTCTCTGAAAGCGGTTAAGCATGTGCAGGAGATGCAGATGATTGACGGTAAAGATTATGAGGGCATCAAGGAGGCGGTATTTAAGTACGGAGGGGTACAGACTTCTCTTTACAGCACCATCCGCAGCTCACAGGGAAGCTCTATGTACTATAATTCGGATACCGCTGCGTACTGTTATATCGGTACGGAAAAGCCGAATCATGATGTGGTGATTATCGGCTGGGATGACAATTATCCGAGATCCAATTTTAATACTCCGCTGGAGGGAGACGGAGCCTTTATCTGCCAGAACAGTTGGGGAGAAGATTTTGGAGAAAACGGAGTGTTCTATGTCTCTTATTATGATACCAATATCGGCACGCATAATGTTGTATATACCCGCGTGGAGGATACGGATAATTACAGTCAGATTTATCAGAGCGATCTCTGCGGCTGGGTTGGAAAGCTTGGATACAACAGCGAGCATATATACGGGGCAAATGTTTTTACGGCAGAAAAACAGCAGGAAATTTCTGCGGCTGCATTCTATGCGACGGGAGCCAATACGGAATATGAAGTATATGTGGTACGGCATTTCAAAAATGAAAAGTCCTTCAGTCAGCGTGAAAAAGTGGCAGAGGGCACGTTGCAGAAGGCAGGGTATTATACCATAGATTTTGTGAATCCGGTGGAAGTGGATGAGGGAGAACGCTTTGCGGTGCTGGTCTATATAAATACGCCGGATACCAAACATCCGATGGCCATTGAATATAACACCGGAGAAAAGATTATGCAGGATGTGGAACTGGAGGATGGAGAAGGCTACATCAGCTTAAATGGAAAAAAGTTCGTGGATGTCAAGGAGAAAAAGGATTGCAATCTGTGCATCAAAGCATTTGCGAGGAATAAGTAATGGACAAAAGAGTATTAAAATGGAGCACGGTTCTGAGCGGATTTCTGACTTTGCTGGTTGGAATCAGCCTGTATTTTATGCCGGATATACATGAGAAGGCTGTGCTCGCTGCAGAACAACAGAGAGAGATTGGAGATGGCAGTCTGGTTGCAAAGACTGCGAATCCGGATGATGTCGTGGAAACGGAGACCGATTTGCAATCACAGATTAAGATTGGCCTTCCGAAAAATTTGACAGAGGAACAGATTGCGATAGAAAACGATTACGTTTCGCAGACGGTGTATATCCGCTTTGAGGGCGGTGTGGACGATTATTTCAAGGAGTATGCCATCAAGGGCAGCAGTGACCATATAGATTCGCTTTCCTATTACAAGGATGATGGGGCCGGAGTGGTTGCGTTGGAGCTGGACCGGGTATATGAACTGAAAAAGAAATATGAATCCGGCAGTCTGTATCTGGACTTTATCGATCCGCATGATATCTATGACAAGGTTATTGTAATCGATGCCGGGCACGGAAGCAGGGCACCGGGAGCGGTGAAGCAGGGAGTGGCAGAGAAGGATATTGATCTTGCGATTCTGCTTCAATTTAAGGAACTGATGAAAGGTTGTAAGGAGAATATCGGAGTATACTATACGCGGACCTCGGACAAGAATCCGACTTTTGATCAGAGGGTTCAGCTTGCAAACAAATCCGATGCGGATCTGTTTATCAGTATTCACAATAATTCCGAGGCCACCGGTAATTTTACTGAGACCAGCGGAACACAGGTAATGTATAGCGAGTCCGACAAGTCGGAGCATTCCAGTAAGAAGCTGGCGCAGATTTGTCTGGACAATCTGGTGGAGCGGCTGGGAAGCAAGGACCGTGGTCTGTTAAAAGGTGACAGTATCTATATTATCCGCACCAGTGAAGTCCCGGTGGCTCTGGTGGAGGTAGGTTTTATGACCAATTATGATGAGCTGGACAAGCTTCAGACAAAGGCATATCAGAAGAAGGCAGCGCAGGGAATTTACGATGCAATTATGGAAGCATTTGAGGAGGGATATTAAGATGAAAAAAATTGTTTTTGCAACAGGAAATAAGGACAAGATGAGAGAAATCCGAGAAATCATGGCAGGGTGTGAAGTGGAGATTGTGTCCATGAAAGAGGAAGGAATTCAGGTGGATATCGAAGAAAACGGAACTACTTTTGAGGAAAATGCGCTGATTAAAGCACATGCCGTTGCAAAAGAAACTGATGCAATTGTACTGGCGGATGATTCCGGATTGGAAATTGATTATCTGAACAAGGAGCCGGGCGTGTATTCCGCACGTTATATGGGAGAAGATACATCCTATACGATTAAGAACCAGAATCTGATTGAACGGCTGGAAGGAGTTCCGAAGGAGAAAAGGACGGCACGGTTTGTCTGTGCGATTGCAGCAGTTTTGCCGGACGGAGAGGATATGGTGGTACGTGAGACCATGGAGGGAATCATCGGATATGAGGCAGAGGGTGAGAACGGATTTGGCTATGATCCAATCTTTTATCCGGATGGATATACCTGTTCTTCGGCTACACTTTCCCGGGAAGAAAAGAATGAAATCAGCCATCGGGGGAAAGCTCTTCGCTCCATGAAAGAAAAATTAAAAAAATATTTATAAAAACGACGAAAATTGTTGACAAGACGAAATCGCTATAATATAATATTACTTGCGTCACGGAAAAACAGCCGTCGGGGTGTGGCTCAGCTTGGCTAGAGCGCCTGGTTTGGGACCAGGAGGTCGCAGGTTCGAATCCTGTCACCCCGATCGTGTGCGAGTGTAGTTCAATGGTAGAACACCAGCCTTCCAAGCTGGATACGTGGGTTCGATTCCCATCACCCGCTTAGATATTGCGATAGCAATATTGATATGTGTTCGTAGCTCAGCTGGATAGAGCAACGGCCTTCTAAGCCGTGGGTCGGGGGTTCGAATCCCTTCGAGCACATTTCTTCCGACTGGAAGGCGCAAAGTGTTTTCACAGGTGATTCGTAAGAGAGATGAAGCACATGGATTATGGTGGGTATAGCGCAGTTGGTTAGCGCGCCAGATTGTGGCTCTGGAGGCCCAGGGTTCGAATCCCTGTATCCACCCTGTTGCGGTAGCAACTTAATGGGCTATCGCCAAGCGGTAAGGCACAGGATTTTGATTCCTGCATTCGTTGGTTCGAATCCAACTAGCCCAG
>JAQXZD010000049.1 GCA_029227035.1 Lachnospiraceae bacterium | reverse complement strand
TAAGATTAACCAGTGGTTCAGGAGCGAGTTAAAGGAAGAAAATATTCTCCATGGAAAAGAATTGATTAACGCTTATGCAAAGTCGAAGGGAATCAATCTCGGCGAGATTAACAAGCCGGAATACCAGGAGAAGATTATTCGCAAATATGGTTTCCATGACTGGAATTCCTGTCTGGCTACGGTTGGACACGGAGGCCTGAAGGAGAGTCAGGTGGTCAACCGCATGTACGAGGATTACAAGCGGGATCACCCGATTGCTTTGTCGGATCAGGATGTTCTTGCGGCAGTTGAAGAAAACAAGCCGGCGGAAGCCATGAAGCATTCCAAGAGCGGAATCATTGTCAAGGGGCTGTATGATGTGGCGGTTCATTTCAGCAAATGCTGCAGCCCGGTTCCGGGAGATGAGATTGTCGGCTTTGTGACAAGAGGAAGAGGAGTTTCCATTCACAGAACGGATTGTGTGAACATCCTGCATTTGTCGGATATGGAGCGGGCAAGGCTGATTGAAGCAGAGTGGCAGGCAGGACTGGAAGAGGAGAAAACCGGAGAATACCATGCGGATCTCAGAATCTTCTGTCATGACCGCGCAGGACTTTTGGTGGACATTACCCGGGTTTTCACAGAGGAGAATATCAATATTTCCGCCATCAATTCCAAGACAAGCAAGCAGGGAATTGCTACCATTGAAGTTGGTTTCAACACAAAAGGACGTGAGGAAATCACACGGATTGTTGAGAAAATTAAACAAATCGAGAGTATTATCGATATTGAGAGAACCACCGGCTGACAGAGCATTGGTGGTTCTTAAGAAATTAAGGAGAGAATATGTCAAAGTTAAAAGTAAATCAGTACGTTGTCGGACCGGTGCAGACAAATTGTTATTTTGCCATCAACGATGAGACAAAGGAGCTGGTGGTGATTGATCCGGGCGCAAGCCCGAAGCAGCTTGCAGAGCGTATTCGGCAGGAGGGCTGCAAACCGGTTGCCATTCTGCTTACGCATGGACATTTTGATCATGCAACGGGAGCGGAGGAACTGGCGAAGGAGTTTGATATTAAGATCTATGCATATGAGACGGAGAAAGAGACGCTTGAGGACGAGAACTTAAATTCCAGTTGGATGATAGGAGAGAAAAATACTTTTCACGCGGATCGTTTTGTGAAGGATGAACAGGAGCTTCAGCTTGCCGGATTTGCCATCCGTGTTTTATTTACGCCTGGACATACAAAGGGCGGATGCTGTTACTATTTCCCATATGAGGATGTGGTCTTTTCCGGAGACACGTTGTTTTGCACCTCGGTGGGACGGACGGATTTGCCGGGAGGCAGCATGTCCGATCTGGTTCGCTCCGTTAAGGAAAAACTGATGACACTGCCGGAACGCACCACGGTATATCCGGGACACGGCGATGTGACAACTATTGAAAATGAGAGGATGTATAACCCTTACGTATGATAACCGTGACTTTGAACAGAACAGAATTTGAATATGATATCCATTCCCTGATTAAAGCATTTTTCCCCAAAGAAGATGTGGAAATCTATTATACCAGAGAGGCCGGGGCAGAGGAGAAAAATGTAGCCTGCACCAAGCATACGGTGGAAAAAGAAGATGAGACGCCAAATCACTTTGAGATTCACTATGGGGAGAATGAAATTACGATTGTGTGGAAAGAGCAGTCAGTTTCTTTTCCGGTTGACTTTGCCGACCGCACGGAGGTTAAGAATGCGCTGAAAGAGAATCTGTATAAACTTCTGGAAAAGGGAACAGGGCATGGACTTCCGTGGGGAACCCTCACGGGAATCCGTCCGACGAAAATTCCCATGAAACTTCTGGAAGAAGGAAGGACAGAGCAGGAAATTGCCGCATATATGAAGGAGACCTATCTGGCTTCGGAGGAAAAGACAAATCTTTCCATTGCGATTGCCAAAAGGGAGAGGGAGCTTCTCTCAAGGCTGGACTATCAGAATGGATACAGTTTATACATCGGGATTCCGTTTTGCCCGAGCACCTGCCTGTATTGTTCCTTTACGTCCTATCCGCTGGGGGCATGGAAAGCACAGGTGGACAAATATCTGGACGCTTTGGAAAAGGAGCTGGACTTTGTCGCAGCAAAATGCTATCACAAGAAGCTGAATTCCATCTATATCGGCGGAGGCACACCTACTACGCTGGAGCCGTACCAGTTGGATCGCCTGATTCGAAAAATCCGGTGCAGTTTTGACCTTAGCGATTGCCTGGAATTCACGGTGGAGGCAGGAAGACCGGATTCTATCACGGAGGAAAAGCTTAAGGTATTACGCAATCATGGAATCAGCCGTATATCCATCAATCCGCAGACTATGAAGCAGGAGACACTGGATATTATAGGCAGGCACCACACCGTGGAACAGACCGTTGAAAGTTTTCGTCTTGCCAGAAAGCTGGGCTTTGATAACATTAACATGGATCTTATCATGGGGCTTCCGGAGGAAGATATCGAGGATGTCCGACATACCATGGAAATGTTAAAGGAACTGGATCCGGACAATATTACAATCCATTCCCTTGCCATCAAGCGTGCCGCCCGTCTGAATATTTACAAAGAACGGTATGAAAGGATGCAGATGGTCAACACACAGGAGCATATGGAGCTGTGTGCGCAGTATTGCGAGCAGATGGGACTTTCACCGTATTATCTGTACCGGCAGAAGGGGATGGCCGGCAATATGGAGAATGTGGGATATGCCAAGCCTGGTAAGGCAGGTGTGTATAATATCCTGATTATGGAGGAGAAGCAGAACATTGTGGCGTGCGGAGCCGGAGCCAGCACGAAAAAAGTCCTGCCGGACGGTCGGATTGACCGGTGCGAAAATGTCAAGGATGTCGGGCAGTACATTGCGCGCATAGATGAGATGCTTGGGAGAAAGCAGAAATTGTTTGCGGAGTGG
The DNA here is from genome assembly GCA_029227035.1 of Lachnospiraceae bacterium. Classification (GTDB taxonomy): domain Bacteria; phylum Bacillota; class Clostridia; order Lachnospirales; family Lachnospiraceae; genus Roseburia. The sequence goes on along the minus strand of JAQXZD010000049.1, from coordinate 2,951 downwards.
TAAAAAAACACTCAAAACTGAATAATTGCAGCCAATAGTTGGAAGCACATAGAACAGGAAATCAAAAAGGTTTCCTGTTTTTAAAGTTTTAAAATAAGTAAAGAACTACTAAGAATTTAAAACGTGGGGGCAGAATCATGATTTATATAGTAGACAATTTTTTGAATTACTTTATCTATTTATTTATAATTTATTTTGGATTTAAGTTACATCCAAGAAAAAATAAAATCTTTTGTTGGATATCAGTATTAGTTGTATTAGGAGCGGGCATTTTTAATATGTGCTTTGAAACGAACTCTCCTATTGTGTACATACTTTGGAGTGTGTTGGCTATATGCTTGTTTTTCGAGGAAAGCTTATTGCATCTGGGGGTATTAAGTATAGCACTTATGTATTTTACAGGAATTATTGATACATTTAGTGTTATGCTTATACAGATTGTGTTAATAGGAGGGGGTGTTGAGACAGGTATAACATGGTGGATGGAAATAGCATATCTGTTTTCATTTTTGGTATATTTTCTGGTATATACGAAGCTTCTTAAGAAAAATGGAGTTTATTTGAATGATATAGGATGTAGATATAAGCTTGCAATTTTGGTGCAAAGCAGTATTTTTCAAATGTTTTATAATATTGTTTTTGCATTTTTTGATGAAAATCATGAAATGTATGGATGGGATGCATATGTTGTATTTTTTGTCAGCATAGTTGGAGCGATTTATGCTATTTTTTTAACGCTCAGTCTTGCTATCAAGAATGTTCTTTCAAACAGGCAGAATAAGGAACTTCAATCTCTTATGTATATGCAAAAAGAGCAATATGACTATCAGTTGCAGCAGTCAGTGGCTATGAGACGTTTTAAACATGATTTGACAAACCATATAGGGGCTCTTAGAGAACTAATCAATAAAAAAAAGCTGGAAGAAGCTAAAGAATATATAGATAAAATCTGGAATATTCAGGATGAGTTTGAATTAAAAATTCATACAGGAGACAGTTTTTTGGATGTTATTATGAATTATTATTTATATATAGCAACGAAGGAGAATATAGGATTTACAGTATCAGGAAAGTTGACAGAGATAACACATATTGAAATGTTTGATATTACAACTTTGATGGGAAATGTATTGCAGAATGCTATAGAAGCAAGCAGAAAAACGAATAAGCCTAAAATCAGAGTTGAACTGATAGAACATAAGAATGAAATTTTTATTACTGTAAGCAATAGTGTGGTTGAGAAAATAAGTACAAAGAATAATTTTTTTGTGACATCTAAGAAAGATAAAGTGAATCATGGGTTTGGATTTAAAAATATTATTGCAATAGTTAAAAAATATCAGGGAGAATATTATATGGAATCTTTAGTGGAAAATGGAGAAGAAATATTTAAAATTAGCATTGCGATTCCGAAGGAGATAAAGAAATGAGAATAAGTATTGTAGAAGATGAGGCAGTATGGCGGAATAAGATACAGGATGTTATTGAAAAATACTGTAACGATAAAAATATTTTATTTCAAATCCACTCATATAGTAACGGAAAAGATTTTATGAAAGATATGGATGCAGATTTGGTATTTTTAGATATTGAACTTGCTGAAGGGGAAAGTGGTTTTGAACTGGCTGAGAAATTGATAGATACCGGAAAACAATGCAAGATCTGTTTTTTGACTTCTCATATAGAATTAGCCAGATGGGGATATCGAGTAAATGCATTCAGATATATTGATAAACGGCATTTGGAGGAGATAATAGAAGCGCTTGATTCTTTTATGAAAACTAAAATACAGGAAAGAACGATTTGCTGTAATGATATCTCCGGTATATGCAGAAAGATAAATTTGAATACACTTCTGTTCATTGAAACAAGTGGAAGAAAACTCAGATACCTTATGCTGAATGGCAACGAATACTTTTGTGAAGGAAGTATATCTGAAGCGGCACACAGATTGGAGCAATTTGGATTTTTTCAGATACAACGTTCATATATTGTTAATTTGAAATACATTGAAAAAGCAGATAGTCGTAAGATTACTTTGTGTAACGGATTGGAGGTGGCGATTGGAAGAACTCATAGTAATGAGTTTAAAAAGGCGTTTTTTGAATGGAGAATGTTGTTTGATGATTGATTATGAGATATGTCTTCTGCGGTAGATATGTGTTATTTGCGCGAAAATTGTGTCGTTTGCGTAAGGAGTATTTTCATGGTTTTCCGATTGTGTTATAAATAAGAGCGTGAAGTCCACATTTTGGATAAAAGTGGGGAATTAGAAAAGGAATCTGAATGCTTTACAGTTATTGATTTAAGGATTCTGAGAGATTATTATTACACAAAGGGGGAGAAAGAATGTTAGTATCGGATAAGCAATTAATCGGAAAACAATCTTATTCAAATCAACGCACTGCAATAATGGAGAAAAGAACCGAGTAGTTCGCAGCTTCTACAGAGAGTCAAGTTTCTGAAAAACAGGTGTCGAAAAGCAATCTAAATGAGATTGCAGCCATTTATGAAAAAAGTAGTTCGAATAATTTTAATATGGTTACATATGCAAAGCCTGTGGCAAGAGCAACAGCAGTGAGTAAGAGTACAATTAAAGATGTTCAAACAAAATTGAATTCTATTGGATATTCTTGTGGTACTCCGGATGGAGTTGTTGGAAAGAATACTAAAGCAGCAGTAACTGCGTTTCAGAAATTATGTGGATTGAAAAATCAAAGTGGTACAATTACAAATGAAACTATAACAAAGCTAAATTCAGTGTATAGTCGAAATAAAAAAGGTGTTTTATCCAGGGGATTAAAAAATAAGTATCAGGTAAATAACTCGCACCTTGAGTCACTTCCAAAAAGATGAGAAAATTGAAATAGTTTAAAACTATTTACACTTTTCAAACCAAGGGAGGTAATCATCAATGGACACACGTTCCGCAAAGCGTAGCTACTGTATAC
>JAQXZD010000048.1 GCA_029227035.1 Lachnospiraceae bacterium | reverse complement strand
CATGTCTACATATTTACTTATGGTCTTGCGATTAAGACCGGTTTCAGATGCGATCTGGGTTATGCTTTTATCTTGTTGATAAAACATATCTCTGATATGATGTATCTGATCCATTGTAGTTGACATTCTCCTTTCCTCCTTAGTAAGCAGAAAATGTATAAGTACATAAAAAATATCCCGTTTACACCGCATGAACAGATGGAATTTGAAAAGAGTATTATGCTTTCTTTTTTGACAAAATCATCATCATGGAGATATGAAAATGAGTGGAGGCTTGTTTTGCCACAAGATATTTGTGAAATATATGATTATATGATACCGTTCTTCCCAATTAAGGCTATTTATATTGGGTGTAGGATGCCAGTAGATAATAGAGAATTGATTTATCAGTTGTCGCAACAAAAAGAAATTGCTGTATACGATATGAAAATGCATGAGTATCGATTTGAATTGGAGGTAGATTACTTTCCTGTGGAAGTTGAAAATTATTTTAAAAACAAAAGGGAGAATAGAAATAACAAGTTGCAGAAGAGCAGGTATGAATTCTGGAATCAATAAAACATGCCTTGAGTGAAGACAGAGGATATTCTACACTTCCTATGCAGTTAATTAGATCTCTTGGCATTAAGCGAGGCTATAATTACAAGTATCGTAGAAAAATTTTTGAGTTTTTATATTCAAGAATATTTTTTGATGGAATAAAAAGAATGCTTGAAGAAGATAAAGTTGCAAATAGGAAATATATTAAGCAATATTTTTTATATATTTATTTTCATAAAGTAAATACTTTTTTAGGAGATGCAAAATTTAGTAAATTTCTTAATGCTTTTGATATGCAATATAATGGAAAAAATAAAAAAGATATTTATGATTGCTCAAATGAAGGAATATTCATTGCCTGTATGGGACTTAGTAAACGAGCAAGTAAAATAAATAAAGATAATATAGATCGTTATTTATCTATTGTGGATAATGATATACATTTAGATGGTAATACAATCTGTGAGATGGTTTCGAAAATGATGGATAAAACATATGATGGAAATTATTTAAAGTGACCAAAACAAGAATAGCTCATGATACGAAGAATACATACATAAAAGTATTTTTGAGGAATAGCTGGATAAGAAATATGTCAAGTCGGGGAAATAGAGAAAATGAAAATTGAATATTTATTGCAAAGCATCAGTTTGCCAAAACACTATTATAATGATTTTAGTTGTAGTTCAGTTATTGAGGTGTTATATACAGAGAAAGATGATGTGTCAGATTTAATGAAATGGTTACATGACAATCATTTGCTTCACAGGAAGATGCTATTAAAACCAGAAGAAGAGACAGTTAATTTCCTTAGAAGACTGTTAAAAGATGGAAATGTAGTGGCAGAAGACTTGTGGAAAGATTTTCAAAATGACGATGAGTGGATTAAGAATAATCTTTTGAATCTGAAGACACCAATTATTTGTAGAATAAATGATATTAGCATTTATGGACCAAAAGATGCTAAAATGTGCGACCTTTTTATAAGCGACTTTGATTTTAATGAACAAGGAGCAAGGCTGATAGAATAATTTTGCGATAATTGAAGACAAAAATATAATAATACCAGATAATCTTAGAACCAAACGGAGGAAGCCTGAATGCGATTAGAAGATATTCAAAGAATGGCGCACGATATTCTTGATAAATGTGCCGTCGAAAACGATTATATTGAATATAAAAAATCCTTTGCAAAACCGATCAGAGCGAAGATTTTAAAGACGATTTGTGCTTATGCAAATAATTACATGAATCGTGAGATAGGACTTCTGTTTATTGGAGTGGAAGAAGTGGATGACAAGGAGACCGGGAAAAAGGCAATTCCTGTTCGCCCTATTTCAGGGATAAAAGAATCTTTAATTGAAACAACGGAAAATGAAATTAAACAGTTGCTTAGCAATGTTCATCCAAAGCCGAATTATCATTTGATTACAGATGAGATTGATGGACAGAGTTATATTGTCATTGCGGTTGAACCGGGAGCAGATGGACCATATGAAACAAGCGATAAGGCAGAAAAGGATAAAGAATTAGCACTGAAAGCCGGCAGATATATAAGAGTAAAACGTGATACAAGATTACCGAATAAAAGGGAAGAATTTGAATTGTTGAAGAAATTTGCTGATTTTCATTTTTCTTCAGAATTAAATGCTACCGCAACACTGGACAATTTGAATTATGAGTATATGAAAGAATACCTGATAGCCACCAATGCCAAACCGGATGTAAGAGCATTATCAAAACTTGATATGGCAAGGAGTATGGGACTCATTGGCGAGAGCGAATATGGAGGCTATCGGGCAAAGAATTTTGCAGTACTAATGTTTGCGGACAAGCCACAGGATTTTATTCCATATGCAAGAGTGGAGGTAATCCGGGAGGCTGTGGGAACAGACAAGATGGTTTCTCAGGTATTTGATGGTCCTATATGGATTCAGGCAAAGCGTGTCATTGATTATTTTGAAGAGACAATTATGTCAGCATATACAGTCAGGGAACCTTCCATGACTGGACATAGGATGGTCTACAACTGGCCGAGGGATATGTTTGCAGAACTTGCAACAAATTGTATTCTTCATAAAGAATATGACAGGAAGCAGTATATTGGTATCTATGTGTATGCAGACCATATATCATTTGTTAATCATAACAGACCACTTCCGCCTGTTACGATCGAGGAAATGAATTCTGAAGATGAATTTAGAGAACGCAATTATCTGAATCCGGAAATCAAAGAAATGTTTTTCGCATTGGACCTGATTGAGTCATATGGTTCCGGCATTAGAAGAGCAAAAAATGCGATGAAGGCAAATGGATCACCGGACCTTGTTTTTGAGCCGACTAATGATACAGACGATTACACGATGGTAACGGCTTATATTAATGAAGAATTTAAAAAGATTCAGCAGGAAGAGCTGGGATTGGGGAGTGAAAAAGTGAGCGATACTACCTCAAAAATGAGCGATAAAATGAGCGATAAAATGAGCGATAAACAGTTGTTGGTTTATGGGTGCGCCGAAAGGTTCATAGGTTTGAAAGGCTATGTCACGACAAAAGATATTTCGGAAGAAACAGGAATACCGGCATCTACAGTTAGAAGACATATGGCAAGCTTGTGTGAAAAGAAACTTCTGGTGTCAGAGGGAGAAAAGAAGAAAACAGTTTACCGTAAGGCATAAAATGGCAAGTGAAAGTGTGTTGAGGAGTAGTGAAATGTTATGTTGATAATCAAAATGTTCTTGTATCGTTTTTTACAATACAAATCTCTCCGGGGAATGTAGAATACAACTAAGTTAAGAGAACAAAAAAGACAAGGGCGTCTGTGTGAATGCACAGGCGCTTTTTATTGTATAGGAGAATTTTTCCTATACAGTAAAGAAGAAAGGGGAGATTAGAATGAGCAGCCGAATTCAGGAACATCCGATTCTTGGTGAACAGCAGAAAGGAAAAATGGTCACCTTCACCTGTGATGGACAAGAACTTCAGGGATATGAGGGAGAGCCGATTGCAGCAGCATTGAAAGCAGCAGGGGTGATGGTACACCGCTATACCAAAAAGGAGCATAAACCACGGGGAATATTCTGCGCGATTGGAAGATGTACAGACTGTGTAATGATTGTGGATGGTAAACCAAATGTCAGAACATGCGTGACGCCATTGAAAGCGGGCATGAAGGTGCAGACACAATACGGAGTGTCTGACCAGCCGTTTGAGAAGCAGAATTGATGGAAAGGATGTGAAGACATGAAAAGATATGATTTGATAATAGTAGGAGCAGGACCGTCAGGTCTGTCGGCTGCGATTGAGGCGGCAAAAAGAGGATTAGAGGTTGTAGTATTTGATGAAAACGAGAAACCGGGAGGACAGCTTTTTAAGCAGATTCATAAGTTCTTTGGCTCAAAGGAGCATAAGGCAAAGGTAAGAGGCTTTGTGATTGGGGAAGAACTTTTACAGGAAGCAGCGGATGCAGGTGTCAAGGTTGTGTTAAACGCAACGGTAATCGGAATGTATCTGGATAAGGAAATTGTTGTAAGGATTGATGATGAGGTACACCATTATAAGGGAGACTCCATTATCATAGCAACCGGAGCCGCAGAGAATATGGTTACCTTTGAGGGATGGAATCTACCGGGAGTCATTGGAGCCGGGGCAGCCCAGACCATGATGAATCTTCACGGTGTGAAGCCGGGCGAAAAGATTCTTATGCTTGGTTCCGGAAATGTAGGACTTGTGGTCAGCTTTCAGTTGATGCAGTGCGGCTGTGACGTGGTTGCACTTGTGGATGCGGCACCACGGGTGGGAGGTTACGGTGTCCATGCGGCAAAAGTGGCAAGAACCGGCGTGCCGTTTTATCTTTCCCACACAATTGTCAAGGCAGAGGGAGAAGATCATGTGACCGGTGTTACAATCGCGGAAGTGGATGAGCATTTTCAGTTTGTACCGGGAACGGAAAAGCACTTTGATGTGGATACCATCTGTCTGGCAGTCGGACTTTCCCCGATGTCACAGCTCCTTAAGATGGCAGGCTGCGAGATGGAAGATAATCCAAAACGGGGCGGACAGGTTCCGATTTGTGACGAGTATGGAGAAACCTCCATCAAGGGGATTTTTGTTGCCGGGGATGTGTCCGGAATTGAGGAAGCAAGTTCCGCAATGATAGAGGGACGGATTGCAGGAATTGCAGCCGCACATTATCTGGGTTATATGGATGATAACGAATTGAAACAGAAGGTGGCAGAGCAGGAAAAGGCATTGGACGGATTGCGTCAGGGTATGTTTGCTCCAAAGAATCGCGGAAAATTGATAGAAAAAACCGAAGAGGGAATAGATATCTCCATGAATCTTTTGAAAAAGGGATATATTGCAGATGATGAGATTGAGCGTTATCCGGGAGTGACTCATCGGGCAGGAATTCATCCGGTGATGGAGTGCACACAGAATATCCCGTGTAACCCATGCCAGGATGCATGTCCAAAGCATTGTATCAAGATAGGAGAGAAGATTACGTCGCTTCCGGCTGTGGATGAGAATGTGGACTGTATCGGATGCGGTATGTGTGTGGCATCCTGCAGCGGGCAGGCAATCTTTTTGGTGGATGAGACCTATGAGCCGGGGTATGCGACCGTGACACTTCCATACGAATTCCTTCCGCTTCCGGAAGTCGGAGAGAAAGGATATGGAATGAGCCGGAGCGGTGAAAAAGTATGTGATGCAGAGGTGGTGTCCGTTAAGACGGCAAAAGCATTTGACCATACCAATCTTCTGACCATCAAGGTACCGGCAGATATGGCAATGAAAGCAAGATTTTACCGCAGAGGAGAAGCATAAGGAGGAGACAGGCGATGAATGAGATAAATGACAGATCAAGGGATATCGGTCCATTTGTTCCGGGACCGGATGACGATATGATTATCTGCCGTTGTGAGGAAGTGACCAAAGGGGAAATTCGTAAGGCAGTCCATGATGGCATGTACACATTGACGGAGATTCGAAGATATTTGAGAACCGGTATGGGGCTTTGCCAGGGGCAGACCTGTGCAAAGCTGGTAAAAGGAATTGTGGCAAGGGAACTGGGAGTGTCACCGGCAGAACTGGAACCGGCAACATCCAGAGCTCCAATGCGTCCGATAGAGATGCGAGTATTTGCAGCAGAGGCAAAGGAGGGCGGAGAAGATGAAGAATAATGCAGAAGTTGTAATCATCGGTGGCGGCATCATCGGATGTGCAGCAGCCTATTATCTGGCAAAAGAGGGCGTTTCCGTCATAGTACTGGAGAAAAGCGACCATATTGGAAACGGAGGTTCCAGCAGGAATGGAGGCGGGGTACGGCAGTCAGGGCGTGATCCGAGAGAACTCCCGTTGGCAATGTATGCGGTTGAGCATATGTGGCCGACACTTTCTGAGGAGCTTGGCATCAATGTAGAGTATCATAAAGAAGGTAATTTAAGACTGGGAAAAACCGATAAGCACAGAGAAATTTTACAGGGACTTACCGACCGTGCGACGGCACTGGGACTGGATGTGCGCATGATTGACGGACAGGAAGTCCGTGAGATTAATCCGTTTTTGAGTGATGAGATTACCGTGGCGAGCTGGTGCCCGACAGACGGACATGCAAACCCGCTTGTGGCAACACTTGGATATTATAAGAGAGCAAGAGAGCTTGGCGCACTGTTCATTACCGGCGAAAATGTTGTAGAAATTCAGAAAATAAAAGGAAAAGCAAGACGCGTAGTCACAAAGAAAAATGTCTATGAGGGAGAAAAAATCATTCTTGCATCCGGTTATGAGAGCCGCGATATTGCAGCCACCGTGGGTATTGACGTGCCTATGCGGAAGGAATTGATCGAGGCACTTGTGACGGAGGCGGAGCCAAAAATGTTTAACCAGATGCTTGGAACAGCGGATGCTGATTTCTATGGACATCAGACGGAGCATGGTTCCTTTGTGTTTGGTGGCGCATCCGGATTTGAGGAGGTTAACCGGGACAATGGGCATATGATTACTTCCGGCATGACGGCTCCTTGTATCTGCCGGGGAATTATGAAGTATATTCCGAAGCTTGCAGATGCAAAAATCGTTCGTACATGGGCAGGATATGAAGATATTTGTGCAGACGGAGTCCCTGTTATCGGTAATGTTTCGGAGGTGCCAGGACTGATTCTTGCCTGTGCCTTTACCGGACATGGATTTGGAATTGCTCCGATTGTCGGACTTCTTCTTTCGGAACTGGCAATGGAAAAAAAGACAACACTGGATCTGCATGAACTTCGTTATGACCGATTTCACGCAGTCATCTGAGTGGATACAAAAAAGTAGTAAATTGTAAGAATGTATGCTATATTTATACGTATGGTCGCTATTGGACCTTTTCTTTGAAAAAGGCGTCCTGCGTATAATGAACAGGAGGCTGAAATGGATACAAAGATTAAATTTTTATATTTAAGTGAACCCGATATGATTAAAGCCGGTGTGAAGAATATGGATCAGTGTGTGGAGGCAATGGAAGATTTGCTTCTGACATTGAATAAAGGGGATTATGTGATGGCGGGAGTCAATCACAATTCACACGGTGCACAGGTGCTTTTCCCAAACGATCCTCAGTTTGAGGGAATGCCTAAGAACGCAGATGACAGACGTTTTATGGCTATGCCGGCATATCTTGGCGGCAAGTACAAGATGGCAGGTATGAAGTGGTATGGTTCCAATGTGGAGAACAAAGCCAAAGGCCTTCCGCGTTCCATTCTTATGATGATGCTGAATGACAAGGATACGGGAGCACCGCTTGCCCTGATGTCGGCGAATCTGGTGAGCTGTTATCGGACAGGGGCAATTCCGGGAGTCGGAGCCAAGTATCTGGCAAAGAAGGATTCCGAGACGGTCAGCATTATCGGACCGGGTGTGATGGGAAGAACATCTTTACTCGCGTTTTTAAGTGTCTGCCCGAATCTTCACACAGTCAGAGTAAAAGGGCGTGGAAAGCGGTCGCTGGATGCGTTTTGCAATTTTGTGAAAAAGGAGTGCCCGCAGATTCAGAACATTGTGGTTTGTGAGTCGATAGAGGAAGCTGTCAAAGACAGTGATATTGTCTGTGTAACTTCTACGGCTCCGGTTAAGGAAATCGATTTTCCGTACATCGATGAGTCGTGGCTGAAAAAGGGAGCTTTGGTCTGTCTGCCTTCTGCAGCGCGGTTTGAGGATGATTTCCTGATTAACCGGTGTAAGAAGGTAGTGGACAATTACAAGCTTTATGAGGCATGGGCAGAAGAATTCCCTTATCCAAGCTATGAACTGGTGCAAATCATTGGAGCCAAATTTACGGATTACCTGCACGAAGGCAGAATCAATCGGGAGGATATTATTGACATCGCCGATGTGATTAACGGAAAGCATCCGGGGCGTGAGAGTGATGAGGATATCATCATCTACTCCGTCGGAGGAATGCCGGTGGAGGATATCGCCTGGGGCGGTACGGTTTACCGTAATGCTTTAGAGAAAGGAATCGGCGTGGAATTGCCACTCTGGGATGTCCCGGATATGGCATGATGTAAGAAAGGAAGCCGATGCTATGAAGAACCCGCAAATGATGCCGATACAGCCGTATCTGATTCTGAGAACCGATGATTATCGTACCCTTCGGGAGAGGAAAGATGGAATCTCCCATTTCTATGAGTTTACGATGGAAAAAAGACCGGAGAATGGGATGCAGGCGGTACCGGATGGAAGTGTGGATCTTCTCTTTGGCATTGGCACACAGGATGTGCGGACTTATATCGGTGGAACAGTTCTTGCGGCAAAGGGTTGGGAATTTGAAGATGGACGCAGATATTTTGGGGTTCGTTTTCAACCGGGAAGCTGTCTTTTGCCAAAAGAATTATCGATTGAAGATCTGGTCAACAGGGATCTTGAGATAGACGGAAATCTCTTCGGGAAAAATTTGACGGAGCAGCTTGCTGAGGCGGAAACAATTGCCGGGAAAGCGGAGATTTTTCTTGGGGAATACCGGCAGATGTCAGGCAATCGGGCGCCGGAGGGCGCGGAGGCAATTGAGCGTTATGTGAGAGAGCAGATTTATCTTAGTCAGGGCAATATTTCCATGACGCAGCTTGCTGAGGAAACCGGATATTCGGAATGTTATATACGTCGGATTTTCAAACAGATACACGGAATATCGCCGAAGAACTTTGAACGGTTTGTCCGTTTTCAGAATATGCTTCGTACCATGAATGCAGCGAAAGGAACGATTCGGCTGGATGAACTGGCACAGAAGTGTGGTTATTATGATGAGTCACATATGATGAAAGATTTCAAGAATTTTGCGGGAATGACTCCGCAGAATTATGACAGAATGATTGCAGGAACCAGACTTCAGGAGATGTTTTAAAGTCGGAATCTGGTATACGAATTACGAAGGAGGAAACGACATGAGTTTATCAAGAATTGAAGTAATTACAGGAATGTCTAAATTTTCAAGTTTAAAGTCAGCTTTAAGTAAAGCAGGAGTCCGTGGAATGACTGTGATGCAGGTCCTGGGCTGTGGTGTGGAAAAGGGAACCCGTGAGTATGAGGTGGATGAACTGAGTGAGATGGAACTACTTCCGAAGCAGCAGATCAGTGTTGTGGTAGAGACCGAACGCGTTCCCAAGATTGTGGAGATTATTAAAGAGCAACTCTATACCGGACATATCGGTGACGGAAAGATCTTTGTGTATAAGCTTGACAATGTGATCCGGGTAAGAACCGGTGACGAGGGAATTGAAGCTTTGTAATTGTGTGATAAAAGGGGAGAAAAGGAGTTGCCTATGGAAGAAAAAAAGCTGGGACTTAGGAGCGTGATTTCTGTTTCGGTGGGACTTGTCATCGCTACAAGTTGTCTGGTTTCACTGGGGCAGGGCGCGGGCACAATCGGAATTGCTTTTATCCCGGCAATGATTATTGCGTGCCTTCTCAATATGACGACAATTGCGTCCTTATCGGAACTGAATGCTTTGATGCCCAATACCACGGGCGGACTGGCACAGTATACACTTGCATGTTTAGGACCATTTCCAACAATGATTTCAATGGTTGGCGGATATCTGTTCTGTAATATTTTATCTTGTGGCGTCGAGGCTTCGATTTTTGCCTATGCGATGGGTGAAATTTTTCATTTACCGATTCCCAATTATGTATATACGGTGGTTGTTACAATTGTTCTTTTGATTGCCAATTTAAAGGGCGTTGATATGTTTGCAAAGATACAGGATATTGTGGCATATCTGATGGTGGCTTCCATGGTCATTATGGGAATCATAGGAATGATCGGGTTTGGAACCGGTGAGAAGGTCAGTCAGCCGTTATATATGACAACGGACTGGAAACAGATTGTTTCGATGACCGCGGTTGCTTTCTGGTTGTTTATCGGTGCAGAGTATGTCATTCCTATTTCGAAAGATGTCAAGAATGCAAAGCGGAATGTGCCGCTTGGCATGTTTATCGGATTGGGTCTGATTTGTGTGGTACAGTCCATTATGGTACTCGGTTTTCATAATTATACGGATTGGAATGAACTTGCAAATTCTGCAGCGCCGCATCTGCTTTACGGAGAGAATCTTCTTGGAACGGTTGGAAAATACTGGATGGCACTGGTAGCGGCACTTGCGTTAATCAGTTCGCAGAATTCTGCAATTAACGGATTATCCAGCATCTGTCAGGGCATGGCAAAAATGAATATGATGCCGCAGTGCTTTGCAAAGACGAACAAGCACAATGTTCCTTATGTTGGCGTATGGTTTGTCAGTGTTCTGATTCTGGTATTTGCCTATGTCAGCAGCGATTCCTCAGATGCAATTTCCTTCTTGATTCTTGTTGGTTCCGTATTCTGGATGGTATCCTACATATTTGCACATATCGATGTGCTGGTTCTGCGGCGCAGACTGCCGAAAGCACCGAGGAGCTTCAGGGTACCGTGCGGACCGCTTTTTCCGCTGATTGGTATCGCAGGAATCGTGTTTATGATTTTTAACATTTCTACGGATCCGGCAGAGCGCCATGCCATCTGGCTTCTGGCAGGAGGAATATTCCTTGTGCTGGCAATCTATTCTTTCTTCTGGATTAAGTTCAAGATGAAGATGCCGGTGTTCAAGAGTGTGCCGGTGGAAAAAGTCATGGCAATGGAAAACAGTCTGTTCTACACAATCCGAAAGAGACGCGGAATCTGGAGATAAACAACTTCGAAAAGGTTACATATTTTTTACATGCGTTTTAGTAAATAAGGACTAGCAAGAATCCCCCTTTTATGTTACGATTAAAGAAAACAATATCGTACTGAAAGGGGGATCATTATATGGCAAAAGAACTGGTTGCAATGCTGCTTGCCGGAGGTCAGGGCTCCAGACTGTATGCATTGACACAGAAACTTGCAAAACCGGCAGTTCCGTTTGGGGGGAAATACAGAATCATCGATTTTCCGTTATCCAACTGTGTGAATTCCGGAATTGATACCGTGGGAATTCTGACACAGTATCAGCCGCTTGAATTAAATGAATATATTGGCAATGGTCAGCCGTGGGATCTGGACAGGCTGTATGGAGGGGTACATATTCTTCCGCCGTATCAGAAAGCATCCGGCTCGGACTGGTATAAGGGAACAGCCAATGCGATTTATCAGAATATCGCTTTTATCGAAAGATATGAGCCACAGTATGTCATCATCTTATCGGGAGATCAGATTTGTAAACAGGATTACAGTGATTTTTTGGAATTCCATAAGAAGAAGGGAGCAGAATTCTCTGTTGCCGTAATGGAGGTGCCTTGGGAGGAGGCTTCCAGATTTGGACTTATGGTTACGGATGACGATGATAAAATTACGGAATTTCAGGAGAAGCCGAAGGAGCCGAAATCCAATCTGGCATCCATGGGTATTTATATATTTAACTGGGATATTCTCAAAAGATATCTGATTGAGGATGAGGCAGATCCGAATTCCGAGAATGACTTTGGCAATAACATTATCCCGAATCTTCTGCGGGATGAGCGCAAGATGTATGCCTATCATTTTGACGGATACTGGAAGGATGTTGGAACCATTCCGTCTTTGTGGGAAGCAAATATGGAGGTGCTGGATCCGGAACACAGCGGAATCAACCTCTTTGATGAGAATTGGAAGATATACAGCCGTAACAGCGGCATGACCGGACACCGGATCGGTGAGAATGCAGTAGTGGAGAACAGCATGATTACAGACGGATGCAAGGTTAAGGGTGTTGTGAAGCACTCCATTCTTTTTGCGGGTGTTACCGTGGAAGAAGGCGCGGTTGTGGAAGATGCGGTTATTATGGGGCAGTCTACGATTAAGTCCGGCGCACAGGTCAGACATTGTATCGTTGCAGAGAAAGCAGTGATTGAGGAAGATGCAGTTGTGGGCGAGACTCCGGAAGGAGAAGGTGTCGGTGAGGTGGCAACCATTGCAGCAGGTGTTACCATTGGCAGGAATGCAAAAATCGGACCGAGTGCCATGATTTATGAAGATGTGAAGGAGGGTGAAGAGCGATGATTAATTCGAAAGCAGAAGCATTGGGAATTATCTTCCCGAACAGTTACGACGCATTGGTGCCGGAGCTGGTGTCAGAGCGTCTGATGGCTTCCATTCCGTTTGCGAGCAGATACAGAATGTGTGATTTCGTTTTGTCCAGTATGGTACATTCCGGAATTGACAATATTTCCATTATTGTCCGCAAGAATTATCACTCGCTTCTGGATCATCTGGGAACCGGCCGCGAGTGGGATCTGGTCAGAAAAAACGGTGGACTCAATATTGTGCCGCCGTTTGCGCAGAAGCAGGTTAAGATGTATGCCGGAAAAATTGAGGCGTTGGCGAGCATCCGGGGTTATCTGAAGAAGCAGACTGAAAAATATATTATTATGACGGATTCCAACGTGGTAGCAAACTTTGATTTCAATGAGCTTTTGGAAGCACATATCAAGAGCGGCGCGGATGTGACCATGGTATACAGAAAGCAGACGATTCCGGAATCATTGATTCACCACAGCATGGATAATATGGAGCTGTATTATTCCCTTGGAATGAACGGGGATCATGTCAGCAAGATTTACATCAATCCGACGGATGACGGAGAGATTAATTTCAGCCTGAATATCTATGTGGTGGAGCGTGAGCAGTTGATCCGTAT
>JAQXZD010000047.1 GCA_029227035.1 Lachnospiraceae bacterium | reverse complement strand
ACATGTCCCATACGTCCGACAAAGTTACGGTTTGTTGTGGAGATACAACGCTCTCCCTCTGCAAGGACTCCCATATAGCCGCCCAGACACGGACCACAGGTTGGGGTACTCACAACCGCACCGGCCTCGATAAAGATCTTCAAAAGTCCTTCTTCCATTGCATCCAGATAAATCTTCTGGGTTGCCGGAATCACAATTACACGGACTCCCTTTGCGACCTTTTTGCCTTTTAAAATCTCTGCCGCAATACGCAGATCGTCCATACGACCGTTGGTACAGGAGCCGATTACCACCTGATCAATCTTCACGTCTCCTACTTCATCTATTGTCTTAGTATTTTCCGGAAGATGCGGGAAAGATACGGTTGGCTTTAAGGTACTGAGATCTATTGTATATTCTTCATCATATACCGCATCCTCATCTGCCTGATACTCAACAAACGGACGCTTGGAATGCTCTTTCATATAAGCGCGTGTCAAATCGTCCACCGGGAAGATTCCGTTCTTTCCGCCCGCTTCGATTGCCATATTTGCAATGGTAAAACGATCATCCATAGACAGATACTGAATTCCGTCTCCGACAAATTCCATGGATTTATACAGTGCACCGTCCACGCCAATCATTCCGATAATATGCAGGATAACATCCTTTCCGCTTATCCACTTTGCCGGCTTTCCGGTGATGTTGAACTTAATTGCGGAAGGTACCTTAAACCATGCCTGACCGGTTGCCATACCTGCCGCCATATCCGTGCTTCCCACTCCTGTGGAAAATGCGCCAAGCGCTCCGTAAGTACAGGTATGGGAGTCCGCTCCGATAATCACATCGCCGGCAACGGTAAGACCTTTCTCCGGAAGCAGGGCGTGCTCAATACCCATCTCTCCCACATCATAAAAGTTACTGATTTCATTTCTGCAGGCAAATTCCCGCACGCATTTACAGTGCTCCGCAGACTTAATATCCTTATTCGGAACAAAATGATCCATAACAAGTGCTATCTTATCCTTGTGAAATACTCCGTCCGTCTTCATTTTCTCAATCTCATGAATGGCTACCGGAGATGTAATATCATTGCCGAGAACCAAATCCAGCTTAGCCTCAATTAACTGTCCGGCACTGACTGAAGGCAGTCCCGCATGTGCCGCAAGTATCTTCTGCGTCATTGTCATTCCCATGATAATTACCTCCTTTTTCTTTTATCTGTAGCAATTCTAGCATAGATTTTACCATAAATAAAATACATAATAAACATATTTACCATAACTTCTTATTATGATATAATAGAACCATGAAAGGAGGAGCTTTATGAATCAGAATTTATCTTCTTACTGGATCTTTTATACGGTCGCCAATGCCGGAAATATTTCAAAAGCCGCAAAGGAACTGTACATCAGCCAGCCTGCCATCAGCAAGTCCATCCAAAAACTGGAAGAGAATCTGGGCTGCAGGCTTTTTTCCAGAAGCTCCCGAGGCGTCGTTTTAACGGATGAAGGACAACTTCTGTACGGACATGTCAAGGAAGCCTTTGACACCTTAAATCTTGGTGAGGACAAGTTGAAACGCTCCATTGAGCTTGGAATCGGACATCTGCAGATCGGCGTCAGCACCACCCTCTGCAAATATATCCTGCTTCCATACCTGAAAGAATTCATTCGCCGGAATCCTCATATCCGTATTTCCATCCGCTGTCAGTCCACAAACGAGACTCTTCAGCTTCTTGACGAAAATAAAATTGATATCGGATTAATCGGAAAACCGGAGAACACCAGAAACCTCCATTTTCATTTTCTGGATAATATCACGGATATCTTTGTTGCGAATCCGGATTATCTTGCCAATTTAAAGAAACGCGGAATTCCCGAAAATGCAATTCTTATGAATTCCACGCTCATGCTTCTGGACAAAAACAATATGACCAGACAATATATTGACGATTATCTTCAGGAAAATCACATTTCTGTGGCGGACTCCATAGATATCTCCAACATGGATCTGCTCATAGACTTTGCAAAAATCGGTGTGGGTGTTGCCTGCGTCATCCGAAGCTTCGTCTCCGACGAACTGCAGGACGGAAGCCTTGTGGAGATTCCTCTTGGAATCCCGATTCATGAACGGGAAGTCGGATTTGCCTATAAGGAAACCATCACCCCGTCGAAATCATTACAGACCTTTATCGACTTTTATCACAATTATAAACCGGAGGAAAATCAATGAAAGAACAGATTCATACCATACCAATCTCAGACGCCATGGAAAATGCCGGCGAATGCCCTTTCTGCTATATCGAACGGAAAACCGAGGAGCATATGATGAACTTTGTACTGGGACACGGAGCTTCCTACATGGAATCCGACATCCGCGACATGACAGACCGTGAAGGCTTCTGCCGCGCCCATTTCAAAAAAATGTTTGACTATGGCAACTCCCTCGGAAACGCATGGATTTTAAAAACACTCTACAAACGGCACCTGGAAGAGATGAATAAAGAGTTCAAAAATTTCAAACCGGATGGTTCCGGGAAAAAGGGCGGCTTTTTCGGCAAAAAGGAAAGTGAAAGCAGCAATTCCATTGTGAACTGGATTAACCGCCGGGAATCCTCATGCTTCATCTGTACCAGTGTCAAAAACACATTCAATGCCTATATGAAAACCTTCTTTGACATGTACAAAAAGGATGCCGATTTCCGCACAAAGGTCGCGCAGACCAAGGGCTTTTGTCTGGATCATTTTAAAGTACTCTGCGAAGGTGCGGACGAGATGCTTTCCGGTAAAGAATTAAAAGAATTCTATGACACCATGCTGCCTCTGATGCAGGAAAATATGGAACGTGTCTACGAAGATGTCGCATGGTTTATCGAAAAATACGACTATAAAAACCGTGATGCAGACTGGAAGAATTCCAAGGATGCCATCCAGCGCGGAATGCAGAAACTTCGCGGCAGTGATCCTTCTCTTCCGCCTTATGTCTTGAAAAAATAAGTTCCTTTTTCGGAACACAACTTATACAAAAGTAATCTGGGACCGTTTTCCCTGTCCCAGACTGTTAAAATCGCATTCAGAGTAGCAACACTATTTACTTTTTCAGATGCATTTTAAAGCAACCTTAACAGTTGCACAAGTTCATGTGATTCTGCTTTGTTTGATATAGCCTGTCTGGTATCAAAATGTTTAAAACCATAATTTTCATAAAAGGAAAGCAGTTTTTCTTTATTATCTGCTTCCACAAATGCTACCATACCTCCAACCTGATACTGTAAAATCTGTGTCTGTCTGATAGCCGCTTCCAACAACTCCTGTCCTGTTATATGTCCCTTTACTCTTTCATTAAAGTTTTTTCCAAGCTGAGCGATCAGATACGCTGCCAAGTTATAGGTCTGTTTATTTATTTCACTAAATCTCGCAAGTTTCCGCTTAACGGTATTGCTAAATAGTTCTGCCTTTACAACAAGTGGTTTGATTGTAATTGAAAAATAGCCCAATAACTCTGCATCTTCCGATGACAAGACCAAATATGTAACTGCCTGATGTTTTTTGGCAAACACAATTGCCTGCTCTTTTAAAAATCGCTCAACATCCGGATTCAGCGGACATGAAAACTCGGAAAGGAGCTGTACTAAAGTGTCCTCTCCGAGCCCTTTGTCCGCATTCTCTAAATACTCACGAATGTTCAGCACAATAAAATTATTTGTTGGTTGCATCCGCTTTCTTTCTTTTCTCCATAAATTTTAAAATATCATCTGCCCCCTGTAAGTAGGTAACATTGATTGGTACACGAGGTGTTCTGTCGTTGGCAGACGCTTCAATCGCATCGGCAAACATCTCCACCTGTTTCTGACCAGATATGATAAAATTCTTAGTGATACTTGAAGTTGCCATATAAACACCTCCTTCATTAGTATGGCTTATCTTCGCTTAATCATACTTTTCTATCTTTATTGTATTCGGTAACTATGAAATTTGCAATAATATAATTGTAAATTTTTCTTAATCCTGTAAATTTTTCTTAATCCTGCAAATCCAAATTATAATTTTTCAATCCTTCTACTCACTGAGCACCAGACAATTCTTTGAAAAGAATGCAATACCATATCTCTTGACTTTGATATATCCCAAATCCAATAATTCCTGTTCGTACTGTCTGTCTATGATCTGCTGTATTGCCTCTTTTGCCTTATCCGGCATTTCCTGTAAAGAGTTTGCTATCTTAAATTCCAGAACATACGCCTCCTTTTCCTTATCCACAGGAGCGATAAAGATATCACTTCTTCCCTTGCCGCCCTCCCGGTTGGACTTGATGATATATCCCTTCATTCCCGTCAATACTCCTGCGACAAAACCGTGATAGAAGCTTTCATAGGCATCATGAAAGCTGATGGTCTGCATGAGAAGTCCCTTTAATTCTCTGGTGAAACCTTCTGTATCTCCATTTATGATGGCAGTAAACAGGGCTGTCCTGTCTGTTTCCTTCGTCTTTTCCTGAAACCAATT